>DGEF01000045.1:0-27078 GCA_002385805.1 Peptococcaceae bacterium UBA3933 | reverse complement strand
CTTACTTTATCCAAGGCCAAACCTTTCCCTTCCGGGTAGGAGTAGCTTATTTCTTGAAATGTGACGGTAATTTCCTGTTGGTAAGGAAGATGTTCTTGGGCTAGGAAGGGCTTTTCCGGCAAGGGAAGAGCCAATAGTTCATAAATTCGCTTTGAAGCACTGATTCCTTCCATTCCTGCATGAAACTGGGTGCCTAATTGGCGTAAAGGCAAGTAGAATTCCGGTGCTAAAAGTAAAAGGAAGAAAGCTTCCTGGAAAGTTATCTGGTCATAAATAAGGCGTAGACCCAAAGAAACAGCTACCACCGCCGTACTAATGGTGGCTACCAGCTCCAGTACTAAGGCTGAAAGAAAAGCTACCCGTAAAACACCTAAGGTAGTTTGGCGAAATCGTTCGCTAATCTCGGCGATAACCTCTATTTGTTCCTTACTCCTGCCGAAGATTTTCAGAGTAGTAAGCCCGTGTAAAACATCCAGAAAGTGGGCGCTCATGCGGCTTAACTGTTCCCACTGTTTTTGGGTAAGATGTTGGGCCAGTTTCCCAATTAAAATCATAAAAATTGGGATTAAGGGTGCAGTAAACAGTAAGATTAGCCCTGAAACAACATCCAGGGGAAAAACAAAAAATAAAATCAGTAGAGGAATTAGGATTGCTAACAACAGTTGAGGTAAATAACGGCCGAAATATGTTTCCAAGGCCTCAACACCTTCTACTAGAACATTAACCAATTCTCCTGTTCTTTCTCCTCGGATGTGAATTGGCCCTAGTTGAAGGAGATGGGACAGAAGTTTTTGCCGAAAGTCCTCTTTTATTCGGGCAGCAATTTTGTGGGTCAGGAATTCCGTTCCTAGAGATAAAGTAAAACGAAAAAGAATAATTAAAAGGAGGAATAGGAGTAACACTCTAACTTGAGCTAAACCTTGCTTTTCAATAAAAACATTATTTATTATTTGGGCTAAAAAACTTGCTTGTAAAACAGTGAGGATTCCTGTAGCTAACCCTAACCCTACGTTTAAGGCCAGAAAATTATGAATCTTGTTAGTTTCCTGCAAAAGTCTTTTGTCAAGCAGCAACTCTATTCCTCCCTACACTGAACTTAATACTCTAAATGTTGGTCACCGGTAATTCTTTTTCTAAATACCCAGTAAGTCCAGGCTTGGTAAGCAAGAACCACAGGTACTAAAGTTAAAGCAACAATGGTCATAACCTTTAAGGTATAAGGGCTGGAAGAGGCGTTATAGATAGTCAGATTCCAGTCCGGGTTAAGGCTGGAAACCATCACTCTGGGGAAAAGTCCCCAGAAAATAGCTAAAGTTGCAAAGACGATGTTTAATCCACTAGTAAAGAAAGCCAGACCAAATTTTCCGGAACGTAATAAACCGTAAGTGGAGATGAGGGTAATTGCGGCGATAATTAATGCTAAACCTGCTCCCATTTTGGTAAACAAATCAGTTTTAAAGTAACTTAGGATAACCAAAAGTAACAAAGATGGTATGGCTATACCGTTTGCTTTTAGAGCTACCCGGTGCGCCCGTTCTTTAAGAGGGCCTTGTATTTTTAAAGTTAGGAAAATAGCCCCGTGGAGGATGAAAAATAAAAGCCCTGTTAATCCTCCTACTAAGGTGTAAGGGGAAAGAAGAGTCCAAAAAGTTCCCGTATATTCCATGTTGACCCCAATAGGTAAACCTTGTAATAGGTTAGTTATGGCTACACCCCAGAGGAGAGCAGGAATAAAACTTCCCCCGAAAATTGCCCAGTCCCAAGCTTTACGCCAGGTAGGCTTTGGGTCTTTGCTACGAAATTCAAAGGCAACACCTCGGACAATCAGGGCAGCCAACATAAGAAAAAGAGCTAAGTAAAAACCGGAAAACATGGTAGCGTACCAGTTAGGAAAAGCAGCAAACATGGCCCCACCTGCCGTAAGCATCCATACTTCATTGCCATCCCAAAAAGGCCCGATACTGTTGATAATCATCCTTCGCTCTGTATCGTTTTTACCTAAGAAGGGTAACAGAATACCCACTCCATAGTCAAAGCCTTCCAAAAAGAAGAAACCTATAAAGAGTATGGTAACCAGGACAAACCATAAAACATTTAGGTCCATAAAGACACCTCCCCTTTTGGCTGGATTCTTTTTTCCCAGGGTACCTCCTCCGGACCTAGTTTGGCGTATTTACCCAGTAAGTACAAATCTACTACAGCCAGTACTCCATAGATTAAAGTAAAACCAACCAAGGTGGTTAATAAAGCACCTGCTGAAACATTTGGGGAAATACCTGCTTCCACGGTCATTAGTCCTTGGACAATCCAAGGTTGGCGACCGATTTCCGCCACCATCCAGCCGCTGATATTGGCTAAATAGGGTAGAGCAATAGCTAAGAGCATTATCTTCAGATAGAAAGTCTGACTGGAAAGTTTCCCAGTTTTCACTGCATAGAGACCGTAAAAGGCGAGTAAAATCATAAGTATCCCGGCTCCCACCATGAGGCGAAAACTCCAGAAAACAGGCGCAACAGGAGGGATATAATTGCCGGGACCATAGGTTGCTTCATACTGGGCCTGGATCTCTTTTATGCCCAGGACTTCTCCTTTAAACTGGTTATAAGTAAGGAAACTTAAAAGACCGGGAATCTCCAGGGAAAAAGTATTAGTCTGATTATCTTGGTCAATTGCCGCTACCAGAGCCAAAGGCGCCGGATCTGCACTTTCCCACAAAGCTTCTGCGGCAGCCATTTTCATAGGTTGAGCTTCAGTTAAATACTGTCCCTGTGCATGACCTATGCCGGCTACTAAGATTACGCTGATGATTCCGAAGGTTAGAGCGATTTTAAAAGATTTGGTAAAAAAGTCGGGATGGTTTTTCCGGATCAGGTGGTAGGCACTGATACCCATGACAAAGAAAGCAGCCGTACAGAAACCGCTTAAAACAGTATGGGGAAATTGATACCAGACATGAGGGTTACTTAATAGGGCAAAAAAGTCTGTCATCTCCGCCCGGTTATTTTTTAAGACATAACCTACCGGGTTTTGCATAAAAGAGTTAGCCGTCAAGATCCAAAAGGCAGAGAGATTGGTAGCAAAGGCGACCAGCCAGATAGTGATGGCATGTAATTTTTTCGATAATCTATCCCAGCCAAAAATCCATAAGCCAATAAAGGTAGATTCCAGGAAAAAGGCAGCTAAAGCTTCTACGGCCAGAGGTGCACCGAAAATATCACCGACAAAGCGGGAATACTCTGACCAGTTCATACCGAATTGGAATTCCTGAACAATTCCTGTGACTACGCCCATGGCAAAATTGATCAGAAAAAGTTTTCCCCAAAACTTAGCCATTTTTTTGTAGGTTTCGTTTCCTGTTCTCACGTAAATTGTTTCCATAATGGCTACCAGAATCGAAAGACCCAGGGTAAGGGGGACAAATAAAAAATGGTATACTGTAGTAATGCCAAATTGCCATCTGGCCAGAATCAGTTCGTTCATAAAATTTTTCCTCCTTTCAGATTAATAAATAAGGACTAACTATACTTAAATGGTATACTTTTAAACTATAAAAAACCTCCTTTCTTTTTGCTAAAAGGTTTTTTGGCAGGCATTAAATTTGGGTCAGGTGAGACTTTTTAGCAAGTTCTGCAAAGTTGTGATCGGCTAATTCCTGAATAAGGTTATTTTGGATTTTTTCTAAAATGTAATGGACAGGGCAGTGGGGTGCCCAGTGTTTGGTGCAGTAACTTTGATCAAGGAGACAGCGGTTGATACGTATGGGGCCTTCAATGGCTTCTATTACATCTAACAAGGTAATCTTTTCCGGAGGTTTGGCCAAGGCATAGCCTCCTTCCACACCGCGAAAAGATTTAATAATTTTGGCCTGAGTTAAAGAACGCATTATCTTCAGTAAAAAACGCATGGGTATTTCTTGAGCAGTAGCGATAGTTTGGGCGGTGACTTTTTCACCAGGGGGAAGGGCGGATAAGTGCAGTACTGCGCGAAAAGCGTAATCAGTCGCTTGATTTAGCTGCATTTTTCTTCTCCTTTATACTATACTATTCTGGTGTACTTTGTTAACTTTACTATAATTCCTTTTATTGTTTTCAGCAAGGCCTTTTTTTGTAATATTTTGTCGTTTTGGGTCGTTGATTTAGGGTCAATTCTGTTTATTGCCTGGTGTGTATATTTTTATTATAATTCAAAGTAGTTATTTTGATATTAAAAACACCATGGCTATAGAAGGAGTGTTGAAAAATTAAAGGTTTTTTACAGCAGAAAAGATTATTAGGACAAGTTCGGAGAGCCATTTCTGATTATAACATGATTGAAGAAGGGGACCGGATAGCTGTAGGAGTATCCGGTAAAGACAGTATTACTTTATTAATTGCTTTAAGACAACTTCAGAGTTTTTTCGACAAGAAATTTTCTTTGGAGGCTATCACTTTAACCTTAGGTTTTGATGGTACAGATTTATCTTTTACGGAAAAGCTTTGTCAAGATTTAGGTATAAATTATACAGTTTATGAAACACAAATCGGCAAAATCGTTTTTGAAGAAAGGAAAGAAGAAAACCCCTGTTCCTTGTGTGCCAACTTGAGGCGCGGTGCTTTAAATAGCGTGGCCAAGTCTTTAGGCTGTAATAAAGTGGCCTTAGGCCACCATCGGGATGACGTAATCGAGACCTTTTTGCTGAGTACCTTTTATGAAGGCAGATTGCATACTTTTGCTCCGGTTACTTATTTAAGCAGAACAGACTTATATGTTATCAGACCTTTAATCTATACAGAGGAAAGGGAGATTAAAGGTTTTGTCAACGCAAATGAGATACAGCCTATTGTAAACCCCTGTCTGGCAAATGGTCATACAAAACGTCAATATGTAAAGGACCTTTTATCCATGTTGAATAAAGAAAACCCGGAAACTAAAAATCGTATCTTCGGGGCTATTAAGCGAGCAGGCTTAAATGGTTGGTAGGAGGATTAAGAAAGGGAAAATATAAAAATGGTAATCTTTGTTTTATGGCAAATAAAATAAAGTTGTTTTTTAACAGTTGGTTGTTTTTACAGAACTTTCCACATATAATATTAATTATACTATAATATTATTTATACGAAACTTTCTGATATTTGTAATAAGGTTAGAAAGTTCACAAAAATGAATTCACAGGAGTCGGTGGGGCTATGTTTAAACCAATTAAACACTATAGTAATCTTTCAGAAGGAATTGTTAATCAGATATTAGAAGCCATAAATAAAGGTAAACTCAAGTCAGGTGATAAATTACCTTCTGAAAGAGAAATGTGCATTATGTTTTCCGTAAGCAGAACAGTAATTCGTGATGCCTTAAAGACTTTAGCTGGGTTAGGAGTAGTTACTATTCGCCATGGGATGGGAACTTTTATTAACGAAGTAAACGGAGAAGAAGAAGATGTTTCTCGCTTGGCTTCTCTTTTGCAAATTTCCCAGGGAACCATTGAAGAACTGTATCAAATCAGGGAAATTTTGGAAAGTCAGGCGGTGATCTGGTGTACCCAGAAGGCTACTGTGAAGGATCTTAAAGAATTAGATGATATTATCAGCAAGGCGAAAAAAGCAATAGATACTTCTAAACTGCCTTTATTAGATGCGGAGTTTCATTTGAAAATTGCCGAAGCGTCAGGTAATAGAGTTTTAATGAGATTAATGGTGAATCTTTTAGATCTTTTAGGAGAAAGTCGTGCAAAAGCATTATTAGTACCAGGTCGTCAAAAATTATCTGTTTTGGAGCACGAAGCAATTCTGGAAGCCATTAAGAAAGGTAATGAAAAATTGGCCCAGGAAAGAATGCTCCTTCATCTAACAAATGTTTTTGCAGATATTCGAAAGCACACGAATATATCGCAAAATTAGGTTATAAGAAGGCTGAAGATCAGCCTTTTTTTTATTTTCCTAAACTATTGACAGAACTAATTATATAGCGTACTATATAACCAATACAGTAGTACTCCGGCGCAGGGGGGTGGTTAAGTGGAATTTGATAACAGTAGACCTATTTATCTACAAATTGTGGAGAAAATTAAAAAGGATATTATTTCAGGAAAACTAGAGCGAGGAGATAAGATGCCATCAGTAAGAGTAATGGCCTCAGAGTTGAAGGTCAATGTTAATACTGTCCAGCGGGTCTATCAGCAACTGGAACAAGAAGAAGTGATATTTACTCAAAGAGGTATCGGTTCTTTTGTAACTAGAGATGAACAGGTCGTAAAGAGAATTAAGCAGGAAATGTCCTATGAATTATTGGAAAACTTTGTGCAGGGAATGAAGGAATTAGGTTTTGATTCGTCCCAGATTTTAAAACTTTTAACAAAATATATGGAGGGGGAGCCAGGTGGAAGTATTAAAGGTAGATAACCTTAAGAAAAGGTATATAACTAAAACAGTAATAGATGATCTAAATTTTTCTTTAGATGAAGGTAAAATCTATGGCCTTTTAGGCCCAAACGGAAGTGGAAAAACTACCTTAATTAAATTAATTGCTGGAGTAACTCAGCCCAGTGCTGGAAATATCTTGGTTGCTGAACGAAAAATCGGTCCAGCAACTAAACAATTGGTTTCTTATTTGCCTACTATTAACCATCTACCTAAATGGATGACTGTAGACAAATGCTTGCAATTGTATAAGAATTTTTACCAGGATTTTGATGCCCAATTAGCCGAAGAAAGGGTAGATATGGTGGGTCTAAAAGGAAATCAAAAGATAACCTCTCTTTCTACGGGAATGTTAGGTCGGTTGAAAATAGTGCTGGCTATGTCCCGCAAAGCTAAGTTGTATTTATTGGATGAACCTTTTAATGGTTTAGACCCAAATTCACGGGAAAAGGTTTTAAAGATGATTTTAGAATCCATACGTGAGGATTGTACGATTTTAATCTCAACTCATATTATTCATGAAGTTGAAAGTATATTGGACGAAGTATTGTTCCTTAATAACGGACAAATAGCTTTAAAGGGAAATGTAGATGATTTGCGTTTCCAAAAGAAGATGTCTATTGAGGAAATTTACAAGGAGGTCTATGAAAATGTTTAATTTTATTAAATTCGAATGGCAGAGGAGATGGAAGTTCTTTTTATCAGGTATTGTGGTTTTCATTTTAACCAACATAGATCTCTATAGCCGGATGCTAGCGAAAAAGCCACCGAATTTTATTTCTGTTCTTTTAATTTCAATTTTATTTGCTTTGTGTGCCAGCTTAGTTTTAGATCAAATGGGTAGGGTATACCGAACTTTATTTACAGATGAAGGGTACCTGGAACTGACTTTACCTTTAAGTGGGTATAAATTGTTAGGTGCTAAATTTTTAGCAGTAGTTTTAGAATGTATTGCAGTTGTATTAATAGTGGGTATGGTCCTCTACGTTGATTTGCTTTTCACAGCAAATACTTATCCAGAGATTTTCCATTTACCGCCTTTAAGTTGGGATGATGTTTTAATCCTGGTGCAGATTATTATGTTTATACTCTGTGGCTATTTCACTTTGTTACTAATGGTTTATTTATCTTTTGTCCTGGCCAAAAGCATATTCGCTTCTTTTAAGTATGGAAAATTAATTACTGTTCTTTGTTTCCTCTTAATAGGGAAAATATTAGGAGTTATTACTGATTTGGTGCTGATAAATAGTAATTTTAGTTTCGGTGCTCCGGGAGTCCTGGTTCCTATTGGCGACTGGGCAAAGATTTTCGTTATAATAGGTTTATTGTTTATTAGTACAGCTTATCTTTTAGACAGGAAAGTAAATTTGTAATCTGAAGGATCCATATCCTAGTTCAAGCAATACTTTTTTATTTATAGTTGTGTTAATACTTGGAAATTAATTGTTTTAATAATGGAATAAATAGTAAGGAATGCTTATAATTAAGGGTGGGAGGTAGGGTTGTGCTATGAATATTCTGGTTACTTTAAATTCCAACTATCTTAAACCATTGAAGGTTATGCTTAAATCACTATTTTTGAATAATCCTGGGGAGTCATTTACCATTTATTTAATGCATTCAACAATCAAGGATAATGAAATCCAGGATTTAGAAAGATATATTGAAAAAAATGGGCATAAGCTCAGGGTAATTTATGTTGATGAAAATTGTTTTCAGGATGCTCCGGTGCTTTTACATTACACTAAAGAAATGTACTATCGGTTACTGGCTTTCAAGTTTCTGCCTCAGGAACTGGAAAGGATTCTGTATTTGGACCCGGATACTTTAATTATTAATCCTATTCGTGAGTTATACGAAACAGATATGGAAGGTTATTTGTTTGCAGCAGCTTATCATGATAAAATTTCTATTAAAGAGATTAACCGTATTCGGTTAAGACCTTACGATATTGTTGCCTATTTTAATTCCGGCATCCTTTTAATGAATTTAAACTTGCAGAGGCAAACCATAGACGAAAAGGAGATTTTCGATTTTGTAGAGAAAAATCGTTCAAAGTTGATTATGCCGGATCAAGATATACTAAATGCCTTATATTCTAAAAAAATTAAAAGTATAGATGAAAAGTTATATAATTACGACACAAGATTTTACGGTTATTATAAGATTTTGACCGGCGGAAAATGTGATATGGATTTTGTGATTAATAATACGGTGATTTTACATTTTTGCGGCAAAAAGAAACCCTGGAAAAAGGATTACCGGGGTAGGTTCCATGCACTGTACAAGCATTATGAAAAATTGGCTTTAAAGCAATAATTTGTAATTTTAAAATCAGTGGGGTGATTATATGGGTAAAATAGCCGCTTTTTATGCCCTGCCCCATCCTCCCATTATTATTCCTGAGGTAGGACAGGGTGAAGAGAGAAAAATTAAAGAAACGTCAGATGCTTGTGACCGGATTGCTGAGGAGATAGCGGAGATTGAACCGGATACTATTATTATGATTACTTCCCACGGTCCTATGTTTCGGGATGCCGTTTCTTTTTCCGGAGAAAGCACGATTGAGGGGAATCTGGGACGATTTAGGGCTCCTCAAGTAAGTTTTCGTTTGGATGTAAATCTGCCCTTGACGGAACAAATAATTAATTATGCCCAAAAAGAAGATATTCCATGTATTAAAATAACTAAAAATTCTGAGATTAGCTACAGATTAAAATATGAACTGGATCATGGCACCATGGTACCTTTATATTTCGTTAATCGAAAGTTTACAGGGTATAAACTTGTTCACATTACCTACGGTCTTTTACCTAAATTGGAGCTTTATCGATTGGGTATGTGCATTAAAAAAGCTGTAGAAGGAAGTGATACAAAAGCAGTACTGATAGCCAGCGGCGATTTATCCCACCGCTTGTTACCTGATGGACCCTATGAGTACAGTCCCTACGGGGAAAAATTTGATAAGGAGCTTATTTCCTTGTTAAAAAAGGGCGACGTTTTAGGGGTATTTAACATGAATCCCACTATGGTTGAAGAAGCAGGGGAATGTGGACTCCGTTCGTACTACATATTGTTAGGTGCTATGCATGGTTTTTCATTCCATGGAGAGCTTTTGGCTTATCAAGGGACATTTGGGGTAGGATATATGGTAATGAAATTCTCCTTACAGGAAAGTGAAAAGGATTATTGGCAGTTGTTGCTCCAAGAGGAAAATGAAAAATTTGAGAAAAAGTTGGCTGAAGAAGATATTTATGTCCGCCTGGCCCGGGACAGCTTAACCTATTACTTAAACAAAGGGAAGTATTTAAAGGTTCCTGATTATGTGGATGAGGACATGAAAAAAACCAGGAGAGGAGTTTTTGTTTCCCTGAAAAAGAACGGTCAATTACGGGGTTGTATTGGCACCATTTTCCCCACTACAGAAAACGTGGCTGAGGAGATTATCAGAAATGCAGTAGCGGCGGGAACTGAAGACCCCCGTTTTGAACCCGTTAGAAAAGAGGAACTGAAAAGTTTGGATATTTCGGTAGATGTACTGACAGAACCTGAAAAAGCAACCCGTCAGGAGTTGGACCCCAAAAAATACGGGGTAATTGTGCGGCGGGGTTTTCGGACAGGTGTACTGCTCCCTGATTTAGAGGGAGTGGATACGGTAGAAGAGCAACTGGAGATTGCTTTAAGGAAAGCAGGTATTAATCCGCAGGATGATTATACTATAGAAAAATTTGAGGTAGTTAGGCATAAATAATTTTATGTTTAAATAAACGTGGTGATAATTTTGTTGACGGAAGGTTATTTTTATGAAAAACAAGGTGAAAAAACAAGGTGTTTATTGTGTCCCCATCATTGTACTATTGCCCCTGACAAATTCGGTATTTGTTCGGTACGAACCAACACAGACGGCATTTTACAAACAATAAATTATGGGGAGGTAACTTCTTTAGCCCTAGACCCTATTGAGAAAAAGCCTCTTTATCATTTTCATCCGGGTAAAAATATTCTTTCCGTAGGCACCTTTGGGTGTAATTTTTCCTGTTCATTTTGCCAGAATTACACTATCGCTCATAAGCGGGCTCGGAGTGAAAGGCTATCACCCGAAAGGCTTATTGAGGTGTGCAGGAAGGTTGAGAATAACATAGGAATCGCCTTTACTTATAATGAGCCTACAATCTGGTATGAGTATGTTTATGAAACTGCAAGAAAACTAAAAGAACAATATCCGGAGTATAAAATTGTTTTGGTTACCAACGGGTATATTGCAAGAGAACCTTTAGTCCAGCTTTTGTCTTATGTGGATGGGATGAATATTGATTTAAAATCCTTTCAAAAGGATTATTATAAAGAAATCTGTGGGGGAGACTTAGAGGCTGTTTTGGAGACCATTTCTGAAGCTGTAGGAAAATGTCATGTGGAAATCACTACCCTTTTAGTAAATGGACTAAATGATTCTCCGGAAGAAATAGAAAAACTGGCACAATTCTTGGGAAGTCTAGATAAAAATATTCCTTTGCACTTGTCCCGGTATTTCCCTTCGTATAAACTTGCTCTTCCCCCTACGGAAGTGGAAAAAATGGTTACAGGAAAAGAGGTTGCCCAGAGTTATTTAAACTATGTTTATTTAGGTAATGTGGCTAATTTTGATAACTCTACCTTTTGTCCTCAATGTGGTCGGCTTTTAATAAAGCGGAGAAGTTATTTTACCCAGATTTTCATGAGCAATCCTATTTGTCCTGATTGTGGTTTTGACACGAAGATAGTGATTTAGGAGTTTATCAATGTTTTACAGCAGGTTCCTGTTTTCTAACCAAGCATTTCCTGGTGTCTTTCATTAATAAAGAAAGAAGAGCAGAGCCGAACAAAAATAAAGCTAAATAAAGAAAATCGTCGTTAACGGCCTGAACTGCGGCTACGGCGTAGCTGTATGTGCCTTCTATAATTTCTCCGGTGAAACCTGCTAATTTATAATAATTGCTAATGTTAATGCTTAATATAACAGTTAAGATATTGGTAGAAATTACGGTGGCCATTTGTTTACCCCAGTTGAACATAGAAGAAGCATGACCGGATAAAGAACTGGGTACATTACCCAAACCGTAATCAGTAAGGGGCATTTTAACCATGCCCATACCCAAAAATCGGAGGCTTAAGAAAATAATAATTAATCCTATTCCGGTGGTGAGTCCTACCTGGCTCATGCTGTAGTTACCCATACCTGCAATAATTAATCCGGTAAAAACCAATGTTTTACTGGGTACTTTGTCGAAAAAATGGTCAGAGACAATATTACCTATTATCATTGCAATAGAGGGGATGACCTGGATAAGACCTGCTTCAAAAGGGGTATAACCTAAAATTGTTTGTACATATACTGCTATCAAAATACCATTAATACCTAAAGTCATGGCCATAGTACAGTTTATCAGCAAAGCGATAACAAAAGGTGGATATTTAAGCACTGTGAAATTTAAAAGGGGTCGGACACTATTGTTTTCGCGGAGGATAAAGAACAGGATAAATAAAAAACCTGTGCAAAGGCAAAGCAGAAATTTAATGCTGCTTGCTCCCCAGACCTCTAAATTAGTAAAACCGAAGAGCACCAGCCCTGTGCCTAAGGAAACAATGAAAATTCCCGCAAAGTCTAAGGGTTCAGCTTTGCTACCTAAATCTTTAGGTATGCTGTGCCAAGCTAAGTAGAAGGCTAAAACCACTAAAGGGACATTAATTAAGAATAATATATGCCAGTTGAGAAATTGTAATAACATTCCGGCCAGGGAAGGTCCTATGGCTAAACCTAAGGAATGAGACATAACAGTAATGCCTAAATAGTGAGGCTGTTTTTCTTTAGGTATATGCTGATAAAGTAAAGTCATGGTGCAGGGAATAATTACGCCGGAAACTGCCCCTTTCAACATACGAAAAAAAATCAGACTATAAAGGTTCCAGGCAAAGGCACAGGCTAAAGAAAAGATTCCCAGCCCGGCTAGGGAAGTAATAAACAGTTTGCGGTAGCTGTACCGATCTCCGAAATAACCGGCCAGGGGCATGGCCATACCCAAAGTAAGCATATAGCCTACAACCACCCACTGAACTATACGGATATTCGTATTAAAAATTTTCATAAAACTAGGCAAAGCAATAGAAACTGTAGTGTTATTTAACATTGTGGTAATACCTGCAACGACAACAGAAGCTAACAGGGCACGCTGTTTTTGAACGTTCTGCAAAAAATCTGAGTCTTTCAAGGGTATTCCTCCCAATGTAATCTTTTTTTCTAAATTTGAAGGCACTATCAGTATTAATTATAGGATAATTTTTAAAAATATACAAAAAACTGCTGGTGTATAAAATTTATGAACATTCTCCAAAGAGTTGGAGAATTCTCCCTAAACTTTTTTCTTTAAAGATAAGAGATTAAAATAAGGTTTTGTGAATCTTCTAATATGAAAGAAAAGGGGTGATTTTGTTGAAAAATTCCTAGTAATTTAGTATAATTGAGGGACTATTTGAATTTTTAGGGGGAAAATTAATGGGTGGTGCAGATAGAATTCAGATTTTAATCGCCATGTGTGCATATATGATGGTGGTTATTGGAATTGGATTATATTTTGCCAAACGCTCAAATGAAAGCAGTGAGAATTATTTTATCGGAGGCAGAACATTAGGCCCCTGGATTACGGCAATGAGTGCCGAGGCTTCCGACATGAGCGGTTGGCTTTTAATGGGGCTGCCGGGTGTTGCTTATTGGTTCGGTTTAAGTGATGCTATTTGGACGGCTATTGGACTGGCTGTAGGTACTTATGTTAACTGGTTATTAGTAGCTAAAAGATTAAGAAATTACTCAATTGTTGCCGGGGATGCAATTACTATTCCCGATTTTTTAAGTAATAGGTTTAAAGAAGAACGTAAGATTATCATGACTATTTCGGCATTATTTATTTTAATCTTTTTCACTGTCTATGCGGCCAGTTGTTTTGTTACCGTAGGCAAACTGTTTAGTACTCTCTTTGCTTTGAAATATCAATATATGATGATTCTCGGGGCCTTATTTGTTATTTTTTATACGCTATTAGGTGGATTTTTAGCTGAAAGTACATCGGATTTTATTCAGGCTATTGTTATGATTTTTGCTTTAGTTTCTGTTTTTTCTACAGGTGTTATTAATGCCGGCGGTATCGGAGTTGTGCTGGAAAATATTAAACAGATACCGGGATTTTTCGAATTTTTTGGGATTGCCCAACCAGTAGTGGTAGACGGAGTACAACAGGTGGAAAATGGACGCCCCTTATTTGGGGAAGCAGGTAAGTATGGATTCTTAACAATTATTTCTACCCTCTCTTGGGGATTAGGTTATTTTGGGATTCCCCAGGTTTTAATCAGGTTTATGGCCATTAGAAAAACAGATGAGCTTACAAAATCCAGAAGAATCGCCATCATCTGGTGTGTTATTTCTCTTTTAGCTGCTGTTTCTATAGGCTTAGTAGGAAGAACTCTATATCCTACTGAATTGCTTACCCAGAGTACAGCAGAAAATATATTTATCATAATATCTACTAATTTGTTACCGGCACTAATCGCCGGAGTAGTTATGGCCGGTATTTTGGCGGCTACTATCAGTTCCTCTGATTCTTATTTATTAATAGCGGCTTCTGCCGTTTCAAAGAATATTTTTCAGGGCATCTTTAAGAAGAATGCTACTGATAAAGAAGTTATGTTTGTAACAAGAGTAGTTTTACTATTAATAACACTTTTCGGTATTATTATCGCCCTTGACGAAAACAGCATTATCTTTTCTGTTGTTTCTTTTGCCTGGGCAGGATTTGGAGCTACCTTTGGACCTCTTATTTTGTTTTCTTTATTCTGGAAAAGAACTACCCGGGCAGGGGCTATTGCCGGGATGCTTTCCGGTGGGAGCATGGTCTTTTTCTGGAAACTTGTTCTTAAACCTTTGGGGGGAGTATGGGGAATCTATGAATTGCTCCCGGCTTTCTTAACCTCTTGTATTTTTATTGCGGTTGTTTCTCTGTTAACAAAAGAACCGGATCAAAAGATTTTGGATGAATTTGAAATGGTTAGAACATCTTCATAATTATTTTTCTTAATCTATACAATAAGAGCTTATTGCGTGGAGAAACGTTTTAAGTTCTTTTTTTTCTCAAAAAGGACTAACCTATCTTTTTTTAATATAATATAGTTATATGAGTGCCTTGATGGGAGTGGGCCAAGATGAAATTTATCAGGAATTTCTCCTATCACCGGATTTTATTTACTTTTATTGCCATAGCTGTTCAATTGTTCGTTTTTATAGCTGTAATTATAAAGTTCAATGAATATTTTGCTTTCTTTTATGGTGGTAGTTTATTCATTAGTATTATAGCCGTGCTCTGGATCGTCAATACCAAAACAAACCCTGTCTATAAGCTGGCTTGGATTATTCCTGTATTGATGTTTCCTATATTCGGAGTACTGTTTTATGCTTTTTTTGGTGGTAATAAATTAAGTAAGCGGGAAAAACGCAAGATGAAATATATAGGAGACAAGACAAGAGAATCTCTGGGAGAATTCCCGCAGTTAGTTTTGGATGAATTAAGCTCGCAAAATTTAGATGCTGCCAATCAGTCACGCTACATTTATAATTATTCCTATTATCCACCTTATAACCAAACCATCAGCGAGTATCTTCCCTCAGGGGAAATTAAGTTTGCCAGGTTAAAGGAAGAACTTAAAAAGGCCAAACACTACATTTTTTTAGAATATTTTATTATTGAAGAAGGTTATATGTGGGACAGTATTTTGGAGATTCTGGTGGAAAAAGCAAGAGAAGGTGTAGATGTAAGGGTCATTTTCGATGATATTGGCTGTTTATTAAAATTGCCTTATGGATATGATCAGGAATTGGAGAAAAAGGGTATTAAATGTAGTGTTTTTAATCCTCTGATTCCTCTTTTATCTCCGCGGCTAAATAATCGGGACCACCGCAAGATCGCTATAATTGACGGTTATGTTGGTTTCACAGGCGGGATAAATTTAGCTGATGAGTACATCAATAAAATTGAAAAGTATGGCCACTGGAAGGATACGGCTATTATGCTCAAAGGAGATGCGGTTTGGAGTTTAACGGTAATGTTTCTTTCCATGTGGGATTATATTCGGGGAATCGATGAGGACTTTAATCAATTTAAAAAATTAATCCCTGAAGAAAGCAAAGATTTTAACGATGGTTATGTGCAACCTTTTGCTGATAACCCTCTGGACGATGAACCTGTGGGGGAAATTGTTTATTTAAACCTGATTAATAAAGCCAGGAAGTATATCTATATAACCACTCCCTATTTAATAATTGATAGTGAAATGGTAACAGCATTAACATCTGCTGCAAAAGCAGGTGTCGACGTGCGAATAATAACACCTTATCGTGCAGACAAATGGTATGTGCACCAGGTAACTCGGTCTCATTACAAGGTTCTAATAGAAAATAAAGTAAAGGTTTATGAGTATACACCTGGTTTTATTCACTCTAAAACTTTTGTAGCAGATGATGAGTATGGTGTTGTAGGTACTATTAACATGGATTACCGAAGTTTATTTTTGCATTTTGAATGTGGTGTCTGGCTTTATAAGAGTAGTAGTGTAAAAAAGATGAAGGAGGACTTTGAACATACCTTAAAAATGTGTCAAGAGATCACTCTAAAAGACTTAAAAAACATAAAATGGTACCAAACCCTGATTGGTACCTTTTTGCGGATTTTTGCTCCTTTGATGTAGCTTTAAGCTTGCTTCATTGCTTTTTTTCTTCTTGTTCTTCAAAAGGTTCCAGGTGGATAATCACCTGGGCCTTTTCGTTTACTTCTTTTTGAATTTTTTCCTGAATATCATGAATTAACTTATGAGATTCCACAACATTTAAGTCTGGTTCAATCATAATATGCATGTCAATAAATAAATTAGTGCTGCTTCCGCGACTCCTGATTTTATGGGTGTCTTTAACCTGCTCGAAGCTTTGGGTGATGCTTTTTATTTGCTCTGTATCCACAACGGCCTTATCCAGGAGAACATCGCTATTGTCCTTATATATTTCGTATGCAGCCTGGATAATGAATACTGCTACAATTAGAGAAACTATAGGGTCAATAATGGGGGAGAACCCTAATTTAATACTAAGAAGAGTAATTAAAACGCCTAAGGAAATAAAAATATCACTTTTCGTATGGGCGGAATCAGAGATCAGGATTTGGCTGTTAAGTTTTCTGCCTTGTTTTGTTTCATAGAAACAAACGAAAATATTTATAAATAATGTAAGGAGTAGGGCTATAAGACTAACAGAGCTTATTTGAGGTACAGTTGGGTTAAAAAATTTAAGGATGGCTTCAATTATTATTTTTCCGGACACCAAAAACAGTATACCGGAAATAAATAAGCCGGCTAGAGTTTCAAATTTTCCGTGGCCATAGGGGTGGTCTTCATCTACAGGCTGGGACGCAAAATGAATGCCGATTAATCCAATTATATTAGAAGATGCGTCGGATAATGAATGGAAACCGTCAGCAGTCATGCTGGTGCTGTTAATTAAATAGCCAAGGGCAATTTTGGTTAAAGAAACAGCAAGATTAGCAAAAAGAATTAGCAATAATACTTGTTGTACTTTTTTAAAGTTTTCCACAGCCATAAAAAACCAACCCTTTACTTAAAAAATCCATGAGGCAATCCTCTGCAAGATGCCCATGGATTTTAGTATCCACTGCTTTAAATTTTTATTCATTTTAATATATGCCGCTAACCTTGTCAATGTTAAAAAAATTAGATATAGATATTATTATATAAATTAGTATTGACCTTAAGTTGACAATATACTACACTTTATCTATATAAATTACAAAAATTTTAACTATTTTTACTCATTTTATCATTAATAGAGAGGTGAGACGCATGGCACTTAGTGTTTTTCGGAAAACACCATGTGGGGAAGCGGAACAAATTGTCCACTATGTGGAAGAGGTATCCAAGGGCAAAGAGATTAGTGCTCCCCAAGTAGAGTATCCTCTACATAAAACTGTATTGTCTCATTTTCAAAGGTTATTGAACAGTGAAAAGACAATGGCTGTTTCTGCACGGCAGATGTTGGATATTGTGAGTTCTTTAAGTAATTTTGATGTAGGCATGTCTCATATTTCTCAGCAACTGACAGATTTCGCCGAAGAAATGAGTACCTTGAGTCAATCTAACCTGGCAATTGTGGAGCAGACAACTGCCAGTATGAATCAAGTAAACGAAACGGTAAAAACAACTTCAGAAACATTAGATAATTTAGCTCAGGAATCAGAGGTGCTTGTGCAAAAAAACGACGAAAGCATTGAATTGCTGAAAGAAGTACAATTGCTTAAAGAAAATGTAGTAAAGGACACTCAGGTTATGAGTGAAAAGATTCAGCAATTAGTAGACTTGGCTACAGAGGTAGGTAAAATAGTTGACAGTGTGCAGGCCATAGCTGAGCAAACAAATCTTTTGGCTTTAAATGCGGCTATAGAAGCGGCACGAGCCGGTGAAAACGGGCGTGGCTTTGCTGTTGTGGCTCAAGAGATTAGAAAGCTGGCTGATGACACTAAAGAAAATCTGGAAGGTATGCGTCAGTTTGTAAATAGGATTCACGGTGCAGCTCAGGAAGGTAAGGACAGTTTGGACAGTACCCTGGAATCTACCGGAGAAATGAGTGAAAAAATAGAACTGGTATCGGCTACTGTGGGCCGTAATGTGGACATGCTTAAAAATGTAATTATAAATGTAGATACTATACATAAATATATGCAGGGTATTAAAAATTCTACTGATGAAATTAATCAAGCCATGGAGGCTTCTAGTAAAGATGCAGAAAGGCTAAGCTATATGACTGAGACTATACATAAGGAAGCCCAAGAAAGTGTTGAATTTGCCGGACAAATTTCCCAAATAGATGACCAGCTTTCTTTAATTGTTAAAGAAATGTTTGATGGCTTAAAAGGTGGAAGACATGCAGTTTCTGAAGAAGAATTGCAGGAGGTTATTCGCAAAGTTAAACAGGCCCATCGTAATTGGATAAAAGGATTAAAACAAATGGTAGAAGAAATGCGTATTTTTCCTCTACAAACCAATTCCCGTAAATGTGCTTTTGGACATTTCTATCAAGCCATAGAAATAGAACAACCTGAGATTAAAGATGAGTGGCAAAAAATTGATATCATTCATAACGAGTTTCATGGTTTGGGCGATAAAGTGATTAATGCGGTTAAACAAAATAATTACACTGCAGCAAACAGGTTATTCGGAGAAGCGGAGAAACTATCCCAGCAAATGCTATCTCTTTTGGACAGGGTTGAAAGCAAAATCAAACAATCTTCCCGAAAAGTAGGTTAATTAAAATCCAAAAATTATAAAGTATTTTCGGTATTGTTATTATATTTTACATATTGCAAAGGAGGATAAAAATCGGTCATTTTGACCGGTTTTTATTTTTTAGGGCATCTTAAGAAATTCTTAAGAATTTTATTGAGGGTTTCATAAGATTTACCTGTTATGCTAACGGTAAAGAAAAACAAAGGATGTGATATAATTTTTACGATTTTATAAATCGAGGTGAAAGTTGTGAATATACTGGTTTGTGATGATGACAAAGAAATCCTAGAAGCAATTTCCATTTATTTGCAAAATGAAGGCTATCATGTATTTAAGGCCAGTAACGGCAAAGAAGCACTGGAAATCGTAGATGAAAAAGAAGTTCATTTAATAATTATGGATATTATGATGCCGGAAATGGACGGTCTAAGGGCTACTTTGAAAATCCGGGAAGAAAAAAATATTCCTATTATTATGCTTTCGGCAAAAGCAGAGGATACGGACAAAATTCTTGGGCTAAATATTGGCGCTGATGACTATGTGACCAAGCCTTTTAATCCTTTAGAATTAATTGCCCGGGTCAAATCACAATTGCGCAGGTATACAACTTTAGGCAGTCTGGAAACCAAAGAAAATGTTTTTAAGACCGGGGGGCTGGTGGTTGATGATGAAAGTAAAATTGTAACTGTTGACGGAGAGGAGGTTAAACTTACTCCTGTTCAATATAAAATACTTAAGCTCTTAACTCAAAATGCCGGCAGGGTTTTTTCAATTGAGGAAATCTATGAAAGGGTTTGGCAGGAGGCCCCCTTTAACCCGGAAAACACAGTAGCCGTCCATATTCGTAAAATAAGAGAAAAGATCGAGATAAATCCTAAAGAACCTAAATATTTGAAGGTGGTGTGGGGAATTGGATACAAAGTTGAAAAACTATAGCCATTCATTGGCAACAAAAATAATTGTTTTTTTGATAGTAATTATTTCCTTTGCCGGTGCCATAACGGTATTTCTAAATCTAGGTGTCAATATTGACGGTGACTTTGAACTTGTTTTTGAGGACAGTTACTTTCAAAGTAGACGGTTTATCAATGACAGTGCGCAAGTAACTGGAAACTTAGTTAGATTAATGGATTATAAAAACGAAGAAAACATCTTAAATGGGGGGACTATTACTGAAGAAGAACTGTCCAGGAAAAAGGAAGAATTATTCTCTATATTTAGAGAAGAATCCAAAAATTATAACCCTAATCTAACTTATGAAGAAAATTATCATGTATTTGAGGAAATTTATGCAGAAAAAATCCAGGAGATGAGAAATGAATTAATCCAAGAGGATCTAAATAACTATAAGTATACTTTGCAAAGATTAGAGGAAATTAAAGGTGTTCTTTATTATGCCAGTGACGGTGTAAATGAAATAAGCAATACTTCTCAGAAGACTAAAGAATATTTTCAATCATTTCCCGTTTATTTTCTTTTAGAAAAAACAAGACAAGGGATATTTCCCGAAGAAATAAAGGCTAGTCGCTATTTTCACTGGCTTAGGTACGACATCAATTCTTTAGAGCCGGAAGAAAGTATGTATATTGCTTTTACCGATGAATTTCTTAATCCCAGAATGGAAAAATGGCAAAGAGATAAAGACATGCTTATAAATGCTTTTTACCAATTAACCGGGTTCATACTTACCTTTTTGGTAAGTTTTGTTTACTTGCTGGTAATAGTAGGCAGGAAATCATTTAAGGATGAAATTGTTCATCTAAACTTTGTGGATAAAATCTATACCGATTTTAATTTGGCAATGTGTTTTGCTCTTATTTGTTTGTGGATTGCTATAATGGTTGAAGTTATTTTCATAAAGGATATATATGAGATTGTTTTCCCGTTAACTTTTTTCATAGGTACTTTAGGGTTAATCCTGGTTCTGTCCTTGGTTAAACATTTTAAAAATAAAACTTTCATTAAGCACTCTTTAATCTATAAAGTACTTTACAAAATTATTAGCTTTATTCGAGATGTTTATAATAGTGGGAGTGTAGGAGTAAAGGCGGTTCTACTGGCAGTTGGCTATCCTTTGTTAGTTGCAGCTACCATCTTTATCTTTCCGATAACTATTGGTCTTGGAGTATGGTTTGCTTGGAAAAAAGCAAAAGAATTTAACATTATTAAGGAAGGGGTAGAGAAGGTCAAAGGAGGGGACATTCACCATACCATAAATCTGCCGGGAGAAGGTGAATTTGCCCAACTTGCGGCTAATATTAACAGCATTACCGACGGATTAAGCAAAGCGGTGGAAAATGAACTGAAAAGTGAAAGGTTAAAGACAGAGCTGATTACAAATGTTTCCCATGACCTGCGCACTCCTTTAACCTCAATTATTACTTATATAGATCTGCTTAAAAATGAACAAGATCCGCAAAAGTCAGCGGAGTATTTAGAGATTTTAGAACAGAAGGCCCAAAGATTAAAGATTTTAACTGATGATTTGTTTGATGCGGCTAAGGCTTCCAGTGGAAATATTCCTTTAAACCTGGATAAAATAGATTTGGTTTCTCTCATTAAACAAGGCTTAGGGGAATTAGACGATAAGGTCCAGGAGTCTCAACTCCAATTTAAGATTAATAATCAACACGAGAAGATGTATGTGACTGCCGACGGGAAATTACTGTGGCGGGCAATTGAAAATCTATTATCTAATATTTTCAAATATGCCTTAAAGGGATCCCGGGTATATATAGACATTATTGATTTAGGTACAGAAATAATGCTCACCCTGAAAAACATTTCTGCTTATGAACTAAACATTTCCCCAGAAGATTTAATGGAACGATTTGTGCGGGGAGATAAATCGCGAAGTACCCAGGGAAGCGGTTTAGGGTTATCCATAGCCAAGAGTTTGGTGGAATTACAAAAAGGAAAATTTATGATCCAAATCGACGGAGATTTATTTAAAGTGATAATAAAATTGTCGAAATAAAGTCTTTTGGGATGATTGGGATATAATTAGGAAGGGAGGTCTCTGACCTCTCTTAACTTTTATTGATGTATTGAATGCTTGTTATGTATTTTTTACAGCAATAATAAGACTAATTATGGTAGAATATTTTTTAAGGTTGAAATTGTTGAGCAAATCTTTAAAGGGTGATTTCTAATGAAATTTTGTATTCTAATGGCCAGTCCCAGGCCTCAGGGTAATACAGCTACAATCCTTGCTTCCTTTAGAGAAGAACTGGAGGAATGGGGAAGTTCAGTAGATTATATTTCATTATATAAGAAAAAAATAAAACCTTGTATTGGTTGCCGGGTATGCCAAAATATTTTTGATGGCTTCGGTTGTCCCCAAAATGATGATATGCAGAGTATTTTTAACCAGGTGTTACAGTCTGATTGTTTGGTTTTAGCCACTCCTATTTATTCCTGGTATTGCACACCACCTTTGAAAGCCGCTTTGGACAGGCTGGTCTTTGGGATGAACAAGTACTATGGTAAAAAGAAAGGTCCTAGTCTTTGGGCAAAGAAAAAATGTGCTCTTATAGTAACTTGTGGCTATAAAGTAGAGTATGGTGCCGACCTGTTTGAACAAGGTATGATCAGGTACTGTAAGCATTCCCAGTTGGATTATCTGGGTATGTTGGCGGTAAGGGATAAAGGGAAAGTCACTGCTGAGGATATTTCCCGGGCAAAAGAATTTGCCCGCAAATTAATACCTCTAACGAGATGCAGGGTACAGGAATAGTAGGTGATTGGAACCTCAGTATAAAGCTAACCCTTCGATAGGACGTTGTCCGGAGCCAAACTGGGTCAGGGACGGCCCATTGAGCAGGGTCAGCTTTTATTCTCTAGCAAGATTAAGATTATTTTGATTCGGAGTTTTTAGCCCAGCGAAAGTAAATATTTTCATGGCTATGACAAGGTTTTTTATTTACTGAGGAGGATACCGGTCTGTAAAAATTGCCATAAATAAAACGGCCATTAGAAAAATGGCCGTTTTTACATTTTAGAGCTTGTTGTTAATTCATTTTCAAAATAAATACTGGTGCTGGGGAGGGCGAACTTTACGCCGTGTTTCTCCATAATTTCCATGATTCTTAAGTTAATGTCTTCTTTAACCTCTAAAAATTTACCCCAGTTGGTAGTATTAGTAAAGAAATACATAAAGATTAGTAAACCGTTATCGCCAAAGGAATCGAGACGGACAAAAATCGTATCTTTATGGATTTCCGGGTCGTTCTCTAACATACTCCTGATGTCCCGGAGACAATCAACTATTCTTTCTCTAGGCGTATTGTACATAATGGGTAACTTAAAAGTAATCCTTCTTTTACCCATTTTACTCCAGTTGGTAATGGATTCATTGGCTAAAGTAGCGTTCGGAATGGTGACCAAGGCATCAGCAAAGGTGCGGATTTTTGTACTGCGGAAGTTAATATCTACTACAGTGCCTTCTACACTGGGAGTCATAATCCAATCACCGATACTAAAAGGTTTATCCGTAATAATTACTAAACCTCCGAAAATATTAGTAAGTGCGTCTTTAGCTGCTAAGGAAACGGCAAGTCCACCCAATCCTAACCCGGCAATAAATCCGTCGATGCGGTAAGCCCATTCTTGAGCAATTATAGTTATAGCCAGGGCGACTAATACAATTTTAATAGTTTTCGTTAAAACGGGTAATAAAATTTTGTCTATTTTGATACCTAGTAACTGTTCTATTTCCCCGTCTAAGTTACGGAAATTATTGGCTAAATTATAAAAACCGGCAGTAAGAAGGATAATAATGACTGTTCGAAAGCATTTTGCTATGAAAAGATTAACTTCTAAACTTAAAGGTAAATAATTGAGGGCTAAGTACAACCCTAAAACCGTAAAAAATATTTCTATGGGTCGGCGAAACCCCATTATCAGAAGATTATCCAGGTTGGATTTTGTTTTTTGGGCAAAAGAAAGCAGGTATTTAAAGATAAGATTAGTAAAGACTTTGCGCAGCAGCCAAAAAAAGGCGAAAATAGCCAAAGCTATTAACAGGTTATAAATAAAGAGGGTATCTATCATGTACAGGTAGTAACGCATAGTTTGAAGAATCTCCATGTTTTTTCCCCCTACTTATTTTTTATGTAATTATAGTATCAGTTTTTAAAATAGAAAAAAAGGTTAAATTACGGCTTTTCTAAAGTTTGAGATTAAAGAACCCTTCATTAGGGGAAAATGTGGAAGACCCCCCAACCGGTTTTAGCATATTATATATTAGATTGTTTAGTTATAAAGGGGGGGTTTCATGTCTTGGGAAAGCGTTCATGTTCATTCAATATTTTTGCCTACAACCGTAGATGATAGGCACCTACATTACCTGCGATCATATACGGAACCAGCAACTGGTGGAATTGACGACCATGTGCATAGATACTATGGGGTAACTACCTACAATTTCGGCCATGTGCATTTATACCGGGGTCAAACCGGACCGGCAAAACCACTGCCCGGAGGAGGGCATTATCATTTATTAGAAGGAGAAACTACTGTTGACCGGGGACATAAACATTCCTATCAGGGTCGAACAGGAAGAAATATTAGGAGATAAGTTTTTTCTATTGGAGCTCTGAAATAGAGTTCCTTTTTATTTAACTAATGAGTCTATTCAAGAATAAAACATAATATTCAAAATATTTCTTATTAACAAAATAATATATAAAAAATATTAAATATAAAAAGCTTTTATTGAAAACATAAAAAGCTTTTATTGAAAACTAATAGGATTTATGTAGGATTTAAAACAATTAATCTAGTATTTATATACCAAGGAATAAATGGTAGTTTAGTACTAAAGAATGATTAAAAAAAAATTAATTATCTAAATAAACAAGGTCGGCCTGACTCATTTTGTTCATAAAAATTATTTGTTTATAAATCTCGACAATTTGCAAAAATTAGATAAAATTTTTAAAATCCTGGAGTTTAAAGTTTTGGTGATGTCTTTTTTCTCTGGGGCTGTTTTTTTTTGATAGATGTTTTTATTTTAATTATTTTTTTATTAAATAAGTGAGGAGGATTGGTTATGTCTAGACTGGAGGAATTTGAAAAAGAGAAAAAGATTACCAGGCGACGTTTTCTAAGCATGTTGACCGGAGCAGGCTTGGTAAGTGGAGTGGCTACTCTTTCTGGCTGCAGTCCTGTGGAGCAGGTGGCCGGAACCGGTTGGCTGCCTCAGCAGTATCAAGTTCCTGGTTCCTGGCCGGTACAGGTAAAAGGACGGGTGGCCATTGACCCGGCTAGTCCTTCATTATCCAGGGATGATGAAAAATGTATTTTATGTGGACAGTGTTTAGAAGTCTGTCAAAATGTTCAGAGTGTATTTGGCTATTTTGAGTTGCCGGTAAAAGATGATTTTATTTGTGTAAATTGTGGTCAGTGTTCTTTATGGTGTCCTACCGGGGCGATTTCGGAGAAAGACGATATCCAGAAAGTAAAAGACGCATTAGATGATCCGGAAAAGGTGGTTATTGTCCAAACAGCGCCAGGCACCAGAGTAGCTTTAGGTGAAGAATTCGGTTTGCCAAAAGGAGCCTGGGTTCAAGGCCAGCAGGTTGCCGCTTTAAGGAAATTAGGTTTTGATAAAGTTTTTGATACCGTGTTTACTGCGGATTTAACCATAATGGAGGAAGGAACTGAGTTAATCCAGAGGATTAGCGGGAAAAGTGATGCACCTCTGCCGCAATTTACATCATGTTGTCCCGGTTGGATTAAGTTTTGTGAGTACTATTACCCTGAACTGCTTCCCAACCTTTCCAGTGCTAAATCACCACAGCAAATGATGGGAGCGATTATTAAGACTTATTTACCTAAGGTTACAAATATAAAACCGGAGAATATTTTCAGTGTTTCGATTATGCCCTGTACAGCTAAAAAATTTGAATGCAGTCGATCGGAATTTAATGCTGCAGGTAAGTACTGGGGGAATGAAGCAATCCGGGATGTGGATGTAGTATTAACTACGCGTGAATTGGCGCGGATGATTAAAGCCCATAATATAGATTTGCCAACTCTACCGGAAGAAGAATATGACGAAGTTTTAGGAGAAGGTTCTGGAGCCGGCTTAATCTTTGGTAATACCGGCGGTGTTATGGAAGCAGCAGTTAGATCGGCTTATTATCTTTTAACAGGTGAAAAGGCACCGGAGGTCGCCTTTAAGTTGGAACCCATTCGGGGGCTGGAAGGAGTCAAAGAAGGTTCTCTTAATATTCCCGGAGTAGGCACAATCAAGGTAGCTGTAGTACATGGTTTGAGTAATGCCCGGCAATTGGCTGAGGCGGTGAAAAGAGGAGAGGCTCCTTATCATTTTATTGAAGTAATGGCTTGTCCCGGTGGGTGTATTTCCGGCGGGGGACAACCCAGGACTTCTGTACCTCCTGCTGATCATGTACGTGAGGAAAGAATAAAAGCCATTTATAACAAAGATGCCTCTTATGTCTTGAGAGAAAGCCATGAAAATAAAGAAGTATTGGCTTTATATGAGAATTTCTTAAAGCATCCCCTTAGTGATTTAGCCCATGAGCTTTTGCATACCAGTTATACGTCACGTAGCGATAAGTTAATCGCTAAAAAGTTGGTTTAAAGGAAGATAAGAGGGAGGTAGGAGCATGAGTAAAGGGGTTTTAGTAGACATAACGAAGTGTATCGGGTGTGGTAGTTGTGCAGTTGCCTGTAAAATGTGGAATAACCTGGGCTATAAGCAAAATGTACCCAATCAGGGAACTCAGGCTTCCTTAGGCAGTGAAAACTGGACTGTGGTTTCCCATAAAAAGGTAGAGATAAACGGAGAAACAGTATGGAGATTTGTTAAACAGCAGTGCTTACACTGTGAAGAGCCTGCCTGTGCCTCGGTCTGTATGTCTAAAGCCATTGTGAAAACAGATAACGGACCGGTACTTTATGATCCTGAATTATGTGTAGGGTGCCGTTATTGTATGATTGCCTGTCCATTTGAAATTCCCAAATACGAATGGGATAAAATTTTGCCTTCCGTTGCCAAGTGTCAGATGTGTGCCGGTAAAATTGAGAAAGGGGAACAAGTTGCCTGTAGCAGCGTTTGTCCGACAGGTGCCTTAACATTTGGTGAGCGGGATGAACTGATAAAATTGGCGGAGAGGACTATTAACAGTGACAGTAAATATGTTAAACATATTTATGGCCAAAAAGAGGCCGGTGGTACTAGTTGGCTCTACATTTCAGACGTCCCATTTGAGAAATTAGGAATGAAAACTAATATTACCACCACTCCTATTCCGCATTTTACTCACGAATACCTGAAACACACACCTACTAT
>DGEF01000123.1 GCA_002385805.1 Peptococcaceae bacterium UBA3933 | reverse complement strand
ATTTTCATAAATTCAACAATTCATATTCTTGCCACCCAATTTGCCCTGTTACTTTTAAGTTATTAGCTTTCTGAAATTCCCTAACTGCTTTTTCAGTTCCATAACCGTAGATCCCGTCAGCTTTACCCTGTAAAAAACCCAGTTCGATTAATTTTTTTTGAACTGTTGCTACATCCGCTCCCCGGGAACCATTGACTAAAACTCTTTTATTATAAGATAAGCGTCCAAAGGGATTGCCGATTATAATAACTTCAGTACCAGTCTTTACCCAGGGATAAAGTTCTTCTACATGAGCATTGGTCATC
Organism: Peptococcaceae bacterium UBA3933; assembly: GCA_002385805.1. GTDB lineage: Bacteria > Bacillota > Peptococcia > Peptococcales > BICA1-8 > UBA3933. The sequence continues at coordinate 6,993 of DGEF01000123.1, read as the reverse complement.
CTAATACAACCATGGCTGGCCATACGGCCAATGGACCAGGGTTTATTAGTACCGTGAATGCCGTATTTTCCCCAGGGCACATTTAACCCTAGCCATCGAGTACCAAAACCGGTTCCCCAGTTAACGGCTTTATGAACTACTTGAAAGTTTCCTATAGGAGTAGGTGTAGAAGACCTACCTATGGCTACAGGATAAATTTTATAAGGTTGATTATCATTTAAAACAATTAACCGTAACCGAAAAGTATCAATAACGATTTTCACTTCCCCTGTTGGCGGTTCTAATTGTTTTTGCTGGTTTACCGGAACATAATTATCGGCAAGCCTTAGCCACACATGGTCCCTTACAATCCCATCAGGTTTTAGACCGTTATCTATTTGGAATTCCTTAACCGCTTTTTCTACCTGCTGATTGTAAATGCCGTCGATTTTACCTGTATAAAAACCCAATTCTCTTAATCGTTCCTGGAGCTCCACCACATCTGTACCTTTAAAAGGTGGGTCTTTCAACCATAAAATCCTTGTTTGTTCATAATCGGCTCCTAACATATTTTGAAATTCATCAGGCCAGTTAGCTCCGGTTAAAAATGTTATAGAAAACAGAGCTAATATCAGCCCAAGAAATAGATAAGAAGCTCTCATTAAATCGGCTCACTTCAAAGAAATAGTCCCCTTAAAACATAAATACTTTTCTTCTATTAGTAGTTTCCCCTAACACAGTTCCTAACCAAAAAGGTAATTGGTAATTATTCCATGTTAAATGCCTATGTTCTTTTTGAGAAAATATTAAATAAAAAATTTAGCAATTACTTTTTCAAAATTTATGTTAAAAAATAAAGGGTTTGTTAAAAAGCAATCCCTTTATTTTTTATTTTAATACATTAATTTATTATGCCCTAATTTCTTGTTTCATGAAATTAATATAAGCCAGAGCAAAACAAATTAATGTAGCCCCAATTAATCCTACCAGTTGCGGCCAGATTAACAATAAACTTTGCGTAAAAGAAAGAGTGCCCTGGATAGCCCCCACTGCCTGAGATAACAATATAGGACCTAAAGTCCTTACAGAAGGATTCATTATGGTCACTACAGCTTCTTCATAAAGAAAAGTTGGAGATAACCTACTTAATGTTTTCTTTACTTTATCATTGGCTAAAACCTGGTCTACATTAGAGTTATCACTAACGGGAAAAATCCCGTCAGCAATCATTCCTGCTAAGAGAGTTGCAAAAAAGGCCAAGAATAACCAAACAGCAATTCCTGCTAAAGCAGAGGTTGAAGTTTGTCTAAATAAAAGGGAAAATAAAATAGCCAGGGCTAACCAAAAAGATATATAGATAACACTTAATGTTAAATAAGCTAAAAGCCTGCATAATTCATCAAAAGTAGGGGGAACTCCTGTCAAAATTATTCCTAATCCGGCTACTAAGAAACCTAACCCGAAAATCATGAAAAACACCACCATGACCCCGGCTATAAACTTGCCGTTAATTAAAGCATCACGATAAATAGGTTGGGCCAGCACCCGGCTAAGTGTTCTCCTATCCCTTTCCCCGTTAATTGCGTCAAAACCTAAGGTTAAACCAATTAAAGGGCCTAAAAAAGCTATAAAAGATATGAAAGAAAAAGGCATAGATGAACCGGAAGAAGTATAAAGTCTTAGAAACACAAAATCTAATTGGTCACGACCCACAGAACTTCTAATGGTACTGGCTGCCACATAAAGAGAACCTAAACAGATTACGATTATTAAAAGAGAAAGGATAAGAAAACGTTTACCACTTAGATGATCTCCTACTTCTTTAGCAATGACGGCACTTAAGCCTTTGTTGGAGCCTATAATTTTAGCTAAACCCTCCACCATATCCCTCCTCTTTTTGGAAATACCTTAGGTAAATAGAATCCAAAGATATTCCTCTTAATTGTAGGTGAAGAGGAAGATAATTGTTTTCATATAATTTTTTGCTTAATTCTTCCCTTACATCCTGCTCACATTGCAATAAAAGATAATCTTCACTCCATTGATAATTTAAAACACCATTAATTTTTTGGCAGATTTTTAATAACCCGTCATCAAAAGGAACCGTCTTAAGTTCAATCTCTACGTGGTCACTGCCACCGGCTAACTGATGTTGTAATTCATCTATAGTTCCACTGGCCATAAGTTTTCCTTCAACGAATATGCCTACTTTATCACATATTTTTTGTATTTGGTGTAATAAATGGGAAGAAATTAAGATAGTCCGACCATCCTGATGAGCTAAATCTTTAATTAAGTTTAATAAATCATGAATCCCTTCCGGGTCGATACCTAAAGTGGGCTCATCCATGATTATTAATTTAGGGTCTTTAACTAAAACATCAGCTATTCCTAACCGCTGGCGCATTCCCCGGGAATACTCCCCTACTCTTCGCTTCCCTGTATCTTTTAATCCTACTCTTTCTAAGGCTTGTTCAATACGAATTTTAGCCTGGTTTTTGGGTATACCGTTTAAAGCTGCTGTATAAAGTAAATTTTCTATCCCCGTCATTTCCTCATAAAATCCCACATTATCAGGAAGATAGCCTACTATGGATTTCACTTGGATAGGATTACGAGTTGAATCATACCCAGCCACAAAAGCCTGGCCTGAACTGGGTTCCGTTAGACCTAAAAGCATGAGAATTGTGGTTGTTTTGCCGGCTCCGTTTGGCCCTAGCAATCCAAAAACAGTACCTTCTTCCACTTGTAAATTTAAATTATTTACCGCAGTAATATCCCCGTATTTTTTGGTGAGATTAATTGTTTCTACTATAAAATTCTTTTTTAGAAGATTATTTTTGGAGGTCAAACTTATCGCCTCCCGAAAACTTGGAAAGCTTTATAAATAGCAAAAATTACGGCTAAGATTATTAAGAAACCGATAATACCCCAAAGAGTGGAGGTTTTAACAGTTACCCTCAGATCGGCACTGCTTCTTACTTCCTGGGTGGCGGCTTCCAAGGAAACTAAATAATCACCGGCTATGGCTTTATTAGCCGCAACAATAGTAGCTGTAACTTGGCGACTTTCCCCTGGTTTTAAATTAGGTATGCTTTCCGGTTCAAAGGTTACTGACCAATCAATGGGCTGACTGGAAGAAAAATTAATATTATTTAATTCCGCACTTCCTGTATTTTTCACTTCTAAATTAACCTTTTTTTCTCTTCCCGCAACGATATCTGTATTAAGTTTTCCAGAAGGAGTGGAAAATTCCATTTTATAGGTGCCGCTGATGATTATTTTTAACTCTTCTGTTACTCTACTGGCTGAACTGACAGCTTGAACAGGTATTGTATAAGTACCGGCTTTAACATTAACCGGCGGTTTTACTGTAACCTCCAAACTTACCGTATCCCCGGGGCCAACACCAATACTGGCAACTTCCTGATTTTCATAAGATGGTTTGAAACTGACCTGCCAGCCTTCTTCCGCCTGGGCCCCTAAACTGTAGACCTGTTCCGTATTCCCATTATTAGTAAGATCGATTTTAAATTTAAAGGTTGCATCACTGGATCCTTTCAGTTCTGAATACTTGGCAACTAACTCTTCGTTGCCCGCTCCCCCTTCAGCAATATTTATGTTTATCTTCAGGTTGTCTTTTCCGGAGCCGTTTTCACTTTGAGCTACAACTTGCAAAGAATATTTTCCAGGTTCCACGTCATTAGGGATATTAACAACTAAATCAAAAGAAGTATAATCCATACTATCTACAAAAACCTGATGAATAAAGCGCCCACTTCCTCTTAAAGATACATGCCAATTTTCAGGGTGGGAGTAAACTTCTACGTTAACAATCTGACCGGTATTACTATTATTTTTTATTTGCAAAGGAAAAGTAATTTTTTCTCCTTTAGCTGCACTGATACCTGGGTACCTCGTGGATAATACCAGGCTATTTGCAGCATTAGCTTCGTTGGTTTCTATAACGAAAATTGTAAATATTAATGAAACTACTAATAAAACTAACATGTTTCTGCCATTACTGAAAATTAAACCTCTTTTGTTTTTCAATTCAAATTACCCTCCCTTTAACAAGATAAGTATAATTTAGACTTATTTTATCAATCTGGGGAAGTTGCAATTTCTCACCTCCCTCAATTAAAAAAGTAACCGTCAATAACAAAAAAGTGCCCAGAAAGGTTTAGGCACTTATTGCTTAACACATTTAAAATTTTCTATTTACCAAAAGCAAACAACCGTTTAAGTTGCCTAAACCGTTACTTGCTAACATGGTAAATTTCTAGAAGATATTATAGCACTCCAAAATTAAAATATAAATATTATTCCTAGTTTGACTTTTTAGAATTCAGTAATTAAATATATTATTAGAGACTTTTTTGTTAATGATTATCAGCAAGGAGGCAATAATCATGAGAACAACCAAAAAATCAATAATCGGGGTTTTCTTACTTATTTGCCTAACATCATTGTTAACAATTTTCATATTTAGGTTAGAGGCAGAAGCTAACCAAGTTTCCTCAAATCCTTTTCTGGGGCCTAATACAATACAAAATATCGTCAAACAAACAGGACCAGCTGTAGTAAAAATTGAAACTATAGTAAAAAAAGAACCCCTTTATAATCCTTTTTTTAATGATCCCTTCTTTCGTGAATTCTTCGGTGACCAATTCAGTCAATCGGAAATACAACAAGGCTTAGGTTCTGGGTTCATTATTTCCCCAGACGGTTATATAGTAACCAATCATCATGTTATTGAAAACTCCTCCCAAATAAATGTATATTTAACCAGTCGAAAAGAACCATATTCAGCCAAAGTAGTTGGTTATGATAAACAACTGGATTTAGCCGTTTTAAAAATTGAAGTAGATAAAAAGTTACCGTTTTTAGAATTTGGTGATACCAATTCTTTAGAAGTAGGTAGTTGGGTTATAGCCATCGGCAATCCTTATGGACTGGACCATACAGTAACTGTAGGTGTTATCAGCGCCAAAGGCAGGCCTGTAACTATAAATGGCAATGAATTTAAAGACCTTTTGCAAACAGATGCTTCAATAAATCCCGGAAACAGTGGCGGTCCTTTAATCGACCTCCGGGGTAAAGTTGTAGGTATTAATACAGCTATTAATTCCCGGGCTCAAGGGATAGGCTTTGCTATTCCCAGTTCAACTGTTACCCAGGTGTTAGATCAATTAATTAATGAAGGGAAAGTAATCAGACCCTGGTTAGGTGTCTATATGCAGCCTCTTACCAAAGAGCTGGCTAATTACTTTGGTTTAGAAAAATCTACCGGTATTTTAATCAGTGCCGTTGCCGATAATTCCCCAGCTCAAAAAGCAGGTATCAGAAGAGGCGATATAATCCTGGAATTTAATAAAATAAAAATTAATGACCCAAAGCAATTATCAGAGGAGGTGGCCAAAAGAAAAATTGGTGAAAAAGTAAATATTTTAATTTATCGGGATAATAAATTTTTGTCCATACCGGTAATAATTGAAGCCAGATAGGAGAAAAGCCCTTTTGAGGGCTTTTTTATTTAAAAGAATAAATGAAACTAAAATTACAAAATATAAAATAAAAAAGTATGGAGGTGTGAATTATGTCCTTAATCCCTTATGAACCATTTAGGCAAATGGACCATTTGCGGCGTGAATTGGAAAGATTCTTTTCCACCGACTATCCGACTATGAACACGGGACTAAGGTCAAATTTCAGTAACCCCAGGATTGATGTTTATGAAACAGAAAAGGAAGTTATCGCACTGTGTGAGCTGCCAGGATTAGAAAACAAAGAGGATGTAAACATTGAAGTCGACAATAATTTACTAATGATAAGTGGTACTGTAAATAAAATGAATGAAATAAAAGAAGAAAACTTCCACCGACAAGAGCGTTTCTACGGTCGTTTTCAACGGACAATTGGGTTACCGGCTCCTGTTTCTACAGAAGGAGTAAAAGCAACTTATAAAAACGGTGTATTAGAAATACGCATGCCTAAGGTTCAATCTACCACCAGAAAAAGAATTAATATTGATTTTCATTGAAATCGCTTCCTAAAAAATCCTTCTCCTTATCGGGGAGAAGGATTTTTTATATACTTTAAAAAACAACTTGCAAAGTTAGCAAAAGATGGTTATAATTATTGTTAGCAGCCCTCTGTGATGAGTGCTAATAATTTGTGGTTTAACTTAAAAACTCTTCAAAAAAACTACTCTTGTTTGCACGTTTTATGACGTACTAATGGGAGTGTTTTTTTGTGCATTTTAATAAAAAATAGTTTTTTCTACACTCCCATATAAGATGGGAGTTTTTTTGTTAATTAATTTCAGAAAGGAGTTGAGTAAATGGTTTAGTCTCTTCTTAAAAGACAGAAATTAAATAATTATCTTAAATGAGGAGGAGATATGAGATGTCCAAAATAAAGGTTGCTATTGCGGGAATAGGTAACTGTGCCAGTGCACTACTCCAAGGTATTGAAATGTATAAAAATTCACCGGAAAATACAATTGGCCTTTTAAATTACGATCTAGGAGGCTATACACCTGGAGATATAGAAGTAGTTGCCGCTTTTGATATAGACAAGCGTAAAGTAGGTAAAAAACTTAAAGAAGCTCTCCTGGCCAAACCTAACTGTACTACTGTCTTTTATGCTCAATTACCTGATTACCCTGTTGAAGTACATATGGGTCCTGTTTTAGACGGGGTAAGTGAGCACATGGCTAATTATCCGGAAGACAATACTTTCCTGGTAGCAGATGAAGAGCCCTGTGATGTGGTAAAAGTCCTTAAAGAAAGCGGAGCTGAAATGTTGATCAACTACCTGCCGGTAGGTTCAGAGGAAGCAGTGAAATTCTATGCTCAGGCTGCTCTAGACGCCAACATAGGTTTTATTAATGCCATGCCTGTTTTTTTTTTCCCTTCTAAAAAAAAAGGTAAAAAAAATAAAAATAAAAAAAAAAAAAATATAATAAAATTATTTTTAAAAAAAAAATATATATAATAAAATCTTTTTTTT
>DGEF01000036.1:20083-25318 GCA_002385805.1 Peptococcaceae bacterium UBA3933 | reverse complement strand
AGATGTGTATAAGAGACAGGGGTTACCCAAAGTCTGCCTACATCATTTTGGCCCATATCTTCATTATGAGCTAATAATACTGAACCGTCTCTTGTAGCATTTTTTCCTACCAATATAGTGGTACAGCCTTCACTATAAGGAACAAGAGGGGCATTGGGTACTGCAAAAACCATGGAAGTATTAAAAGAAAAAACTAATGTAAAAATAAGAAGAAAAGCTATTTTTCGTTTCAATAAAATCACCTCCATATATTTTTGGTACAAGACCTATTAAAATATATGTAGACCAGGCATATTTATTTATAAAAAAATAGATTGTCTTAGTAAAAAAATTTATAAATAATATTAAAAAGTAAAAAATAATTTCCTCTCAAAGCGAAATATTATTTTTACCACAATAAAAAAAGCAGAGGAACTTATCCCCTGCTTTTAAAATTGCCTTGCCACTTTTTAACCATTAGCAACATAATTGAGTTTTAACTTTTTCCTTATCCAGAACACACTCTAACCGTTTAACTACTTCCCCTTTATCCAGCACAATAACCGCCGGAGCTTTGTCCACTGCATACTTCTGGGCTAGAGTCTTTTTCGTAGCTAAATCAACTTTAACGATTTTGTATACTTCACCACAATCATTATTAGCTTCTTCTAGCAAAGTGCTAAATTCCAAACTTTCATTATTTTGGGCATTGAAAAAAAGTAAGAGAACTTTTTTCTCACTTTCCAGTACATTTTCTTTAAAACTATTTAATTCTTCAATATACCTTTCCGCAGCTACAGCGGCAGTAGCTCCGTCACCGGCAGAGGTAACAACCTGTCTTAAGTATTTTACTCTATTGTCACCTGCCGCATATACTCCTTCTATGTTAGTTTCCATCATTTCATTGACTTTGATATACCCTTTATGATCCATTTCAATTCCGCTATCTTTCAGAAAACCAGTTGAGGGTACCATTCCCACAAAGAAAAAAACTCCTTGACATGGCATTTCAGTAGATTGACCTGTTTTTAAATTCTTGATTTTTACTCCTTCTACACTGTCTTCCCCTAAAACTTCTTCTATGGTGGAGTTCCAGATAAACTCCATTTTTTCGTTTTGGAAGGCCCTTTCAGCACTTACTTTGTTACAGTCTAAAATTCCTTCGTCATGGAGAACAATCACAGTTACTTTACGGGCAAATTTAGTAATAAACATACCTTCTTCAATGGCTTGGTCACCACTACCTACTACCACCACATCTTCTCCTTCGAAAAATTCCGCATCACAGGTGGCACAATAAGCCACACCGCTACCTCTTAGTCTTTTTTCTCCAGGTATGTTTAGAAGACGTGGCTCACTGCCACAGGCTATAATAACGGCTTTAGCTTTAAATTCTTTGCCCTTTTTAGTCTTAATGTATTTTTCTTCACCATTAAAATCCACTTGGACAACTTCATCTTTTAAAAAATCTACTCCAAAAAACTGGGCATGTTTTTTAAAATCCTCCATTAATTCCGGTCCTGTTACTTGTTGGTACCCAGGGTAATTGACTAATTCACGGGTTGTATTGACAAGTCCCCCTACAGTACCTTTGTTTATTACCAGTGTTTTTAGTCTTGCTCTTCCTCCATAAATAGCGGCAGTAAGGCCCGCAGGCCCCCCGCCGATAATCAACAAATCATAGTTTCCTATCATTATTGTCACTGCCTTTCTCTATACTTCATCCAAAATTTCTGCTATTTTTTCTTCTAATTCGTCTTCATCAATCTGTCCAGCCATTTTGCCTTGATATGCCCCTTCATTAAAAAAGAGGATTTGAGGCACACCTTTTAAAGAAAAACTCTGAAAAAGGCTTTTATGTTCTTCTGCATCAACATAATAAAAGGGAAATTTTCCTTCATATTTTGGAGCTAATTCTTCTAAGATGGGAAGCACTGATTGACAGACATGACAGCTTTTTCTTGAAAATACAACTAGGCAAGCTTCTTCATTCTCATAAACTTTTTCTGAAAAATTATCAGGATTTAGTTTTTGTAAAGCCATTTTTTTCACTCCTCCACAACTTTAAAAGTTAATTACAGTTTTATTGAGCATTTTGTATCATACCTTAAATTGTCTATATTAAGGTATATATCATACTCACCGGATAATCCTTCTCTACTTACATAGTATTGAATATCACTGTCATTTTGTTCTTCAAAAGATACACAGGCAGCAGTAATATCATGAACTTCAGTTGGTACTAAATAATATTTAGAACCTTCCTGCCCTTTTAATTCAAGGAATACCTGTGAGCCTTCTTTAAATGTACCTCTTAAAGCCAATCTATCCTCTTCCAAAACAAGGGATAGGTTGTGTTTAGACGGCACTTCCTCCTCAACATCTTTAAATTTGACTTTCATACCAAATTCAGGAGTAACCCCAAATCCGCCTAAAAACTCACCTTTTCCTAGCTCTAGTTTAGTATTTTCATCATATAAAGATAATCTTCTGGCCCGGTAATAGTTGCCACCCTTAACATTTAACTCATACTTCACTTCGTTATTCAGTAATTCAACGGTTATTGATTCTAAAGTTAAATGGATGTGTTGGTCTTTATATTTATTTAAAAGCATTGCTCCTAATTCGTCAGTATGTCTTCCCCGGTAAGTAGCAATACCACCGGAATGAATCATATAATGTCCTTCACCATAGTAATCCACATTACAGATATAAGGAGAATAAAATTGAGCTCCTCTTTCTTTTCCGTACTGCCAGACCTGTTCTATTTCCATTTTCTCTGTATTAATTCTGTAGATTACACCCCGAGAAAAGTTTTGCTCAGGTGGTACTCTTTTTTCCACTGTTTTAGCTCGATAAGTACCATTGTCGAACAAGAACACATCTCCATTGGGTAAAATCATGGCTGAGTGCTGTTCATACTGCCAGTCAAAATCTCCTTTTGTTACATTTTTAAAGAAAAACTTTTGCCACTTTTCCCCCCAACCTTCCGGGTCACCTAGAATCCAGTTTAATTCACCTGTGTCATAATCAATATTAATAACCGCATCCTGATGTCTGCCGGATAAAGTAATAGAATTAGTAGCTTTATCATACCAAACAGAATTATTGTGGAACCAGTCATGGTAGTTCCAGTCCCCTGCCTTACCTTCTTCTCTGGGTAAGATTTTTTGCAGATCCCATGACTTAACTATGTTGCCGGTTTTTCTGTCAATTTCCACAATGAAGTCTTCTACAGAATCATTAAAATCGTTATCAGAAGCCGCTAAAATATTACCGTTTTCCAATTCCACCGCATCATGATGGAATCCGCCGGGCAGTCTGTATTCTTTATAGATTTTCCCACAAAAATCCATTTCCATTAATCCTATGGTATAATAAGGCTTCTGCATTGAACGATAAGAAGTCACCAAAAGTCTGCCATTAGCTAATTTTTTAATATCCCAACTAGCCTTTTCAGTAATAACCCATCTCACATCGCCCAAGAAATCATAGCCACAAGTTTTGGCAGATTCAATCAAAGGTGTGGTGGAGGAAAGGATCATCAAGTCATTGCCGAAATATTCATAAGTAGTACGACAGTAATGGGGTCTATTAACATCAATTGCTTCTGTTTCGATTTTTACTTCCTTTGTTTCACCGGTTTCTAGTTTTAAGATTACTGTATTTACGTAGTTATCATAAAGACCGTAAATAGGTAGGATGTGTTCTTTTTCTTTAGTAAAGACATGATTCAAATCTGCCTCTTTTGTTTTCCCTTTAACTGTAATTTCTACGGCTACTTCTTCTTCAGTGTTAAAACAAATAACCGCTGCTAAAGGATTAATTAAATAAGGATTTATTACAACTAAGGGATTTTCAAAGGTGTAATTACCACTTCTGAATTCTTGAAGAAATTTTTCTTCAGACTCATGTTGCAAAGTAATCAAATGTTTTGTAGTTTGCAAATATTTTCGCATTTTTTTCACTCCTTAAAAAATATATTAATTTTTCTAATCTTAATTATAATTTTTCCAGTAATTCTGACTGTAACGGGAGTTACAATTAACGGGAAAAATAAAAAAATGGAAGAAAAACCTTCCATTTAAAAGTCATCTTCGGCCATTTTTTTCAATCTTTCCGGATCTAAGATCATTATTTTTTCATACTTATAATCGATAATACCCAGTTCTTTTACATAATTTATATTTTTAGTTACTGTAACCCGATGAGCACCTAGCATATTAGCCAGTACCTCATGAGTGATATTGATTGACAAGGGTATTTCCTGAGAACCTTTGGTTTTTTCATAACAAAATATGCTATAGAGAATTCGCGCCATGCTTTGCAGGATATTTCGTTTAGCCAGATCATAAATTTGGTAAGCCAACATTCTCGCTTGAATGGCCTGACTTTGGCAAATAAATAAAGTTAATTCAAAATCCTCCTGCATAAGTTTGAGAATTTGTTTTTTAGGAAAAAAATACAACTCACAGTCTTCTAAAGCAATTACCTCATTGATTCCAGGCTGACTGTGAAAAATAAATTGTTCACCGAAAACAGTCATTTTTTCTTTAATAAAAATGGTTTTAATGTAACCGTCTTTAGTTAAAAGGTTCTTTTTAAATTGTTCTACATTAATCTTTTGAAAGCCTCTAAGATCAGGCTTGAAAATGAATTTAACCAGTAACATAAAAACAGCTAACATATAACTGATAGAATTATATTTACTAAAACATAGGCTAAATAATTAACCTGAATTCCCGATAGGCTCTCGAAAGTAGCAACACAGACTAAAGCAGCACCTTTAAAGGGAAACATAGGCTGTCCTAAAGTAGCGGCTAAATAAATACCAAAAATTGTAACAGCATATGCCTTTTCATCTTTCTTTACCCCCAATTCCTGAAGAAATTCAACAGCTATTGGCCATAAAATAAATAAGCTAGCAATAGGATCTGTTAAACCGCTAAGAAAATATGAACCAAGGAAAAATATAAATAAAAATATATAGGGTCGGCCATCTATTATTTTACGGGTAACAAACCAGCGTGCCATGTACTGAGTACACCCGGCGTATTCAACTCCCCCAAAAAATACCATGGATAATAACATAAGGACTGCTATATCTGTTCCAAAAGCACCTACAGCCACTTCAGTCATAGTAGCAAAGCCACTTATTGTCATTAAAAGTAACCCTAATATACTGGGCCAAATACTGTTAACTGTTGACCATAAATAGACCATACCGATAAAAATGGCTAAAATGTGCATTCCAAT
>DGEF01000036.1:12757-19882 GCA_002385805.1 Peptococcaceae bacterium UBA3933 | reverse complement strand
AGTGAAATATTTCTTTTTTTCAGTTACACTTGTGCTAACTGATTGACAATTCTTAGATTCCAATGTAATTTCTGACATAATAGGCCTCCTTTTGATAAATGCCATTTTTTATCCTATTTTTTGCTTTTAACTGTTTTAAGCTAGTTCATAAATCTCATTGACACGATTGGTACAATAAATAAGTTATTTCAATAATTAATTTTTATGTAAAATATTTTTCAAGAACTAATTTCGTTCATTATAAAATATTTGATAAAAGAGATTTGTAATTTAAATTACAAACCTCTTAACTTTTCTTTCTCAAAAAAAACACCGAAATAATATTGTTTCTTCTATAAAACTTAGCTAAAAAGTACTATAATTGTTTATTATGATTAACTAAAAGAAGAGCTAAACAAAGGAGACCTGGAAAAATGCAAAGACAGAATAACGAACAAAGAATTACCGGTTGGATATCTCCTGCAGATATTTTAATAATCTCCATCATTGTTTCCGGCGGTTTTATAACTATTTTAAACCAGACCGTTATTTCACCGGCTTTGCCCAGTATTATGCGGGATTTTCAGATAGGAGCCAGTGAAGGTCAATGGTTATCTACTGCTTTTATGTTAGTTAACGGGATCATGATTCCTATTACCGCTTACCTTATTGACCGTTTCACTACCCGCACACTTTTTATAGGGTCTATGGCTATTTTCACTTTAGGCACTGCTATCGCTGCTTATTCACCTAATTTTACCTTTTTACTTTTGGCCCGGGTGCTACAGGCAATTGGGGCAGGTATACAAATGCCTCTAGGTGCGGTGGTAATGATGCTTCTTTTTCCTAAAGAAAAAAGAGGCATAGCCATGGGTATAGTTGGTATTGTTATCGCCTTTGCCCCTGCCATCGGTCCTGCCCTATCCGGTTGGGTGGTGGATGTTTGGGGTTGGCAAGTGGTTTTTTTAGCAATTGTGCCTTTAGCCATTATTGATATTATCTTTGGTGTTTTATTTTTAAGAAATGTAGGAGAAACTCACCACCCCTATTTAGACTGGCCATCGGTTTTTATCTCAACTATAGCCTTTGGCAGTCTTCTTTACGGTTTCTCCTTTGCAGCCAGTTATGGCTGGCTTAGTCCATTTACCATCATCCCTTTAATCGTAGGCGGTATAACCCTGTATATTTATATAAAAAGGCAGTTAGCACTGCCCGAACCCCTTTTAGAGTTAAGAGTCTTAGAATCTAAAACTTTCGCTTATGCAACCTTGATTGTAATGATCGTTCAAAGTGCCCTCCTGGTGGGTACTATTATTGTTCCTATTTATATTCAAGATGTCTTAGGCTATTCCGCTACCGCCTCAGGGCTTTTGATGATGCCCGGTGCTATTGTCATGGGAATTATGAGCCCGATCAGTGGCCTATTATTTGACCGCTTTGGACCACGCTTTTTAGCCCTGGCTGGCTTAATTATCCTTATTGTTACTTCAGGCATATTTGCCTTTGTTGATGAAAACACCGGTTATCTTTTCTTGGCCGTAATCTTTACCATACGTAGCTTAGGCATGTCTATGGTTAACATGCCTATTAATACTTGGGGTATTAACGCCCTGGATAACCGCTATATTGCTCACGGTAATGCAGTAAACAACACAGCTCGCCAGCTGGGTGGATCTATAGGTACTGCCTTTTTAATTACAATCATGACCTTGGTTATGAAAGCAAACACTGCCAGCGGAATTACCCACGCTACCCTCCTGGGTATTAATACCGCCTTTGGTGTTTCAGCTGGGATAATTGGAATCGCTTTGATTCTGTCAATTTTCAAAGTAAAATAATAAAGTTTTTAATTAAAGGAGGTGATGGCTACGGAAGTTAAAGTAAAAGAGATAATGGAAAAGGATGCTTACAGTTGTCACGTTTCCGCAACTATCGGTGAGGTACTACGCATTTTGGTGGAAAAAAAAGTAAGCGGTGTGCCCATAGTGGATGATGAGAAACATGTAGTGGGTTTTATAAGTGATGGTGACATTTTAAAATACATTGGCCGGGAAATTAAGGTTATAGATTTTACTACTTTTATGACGGTTATTTACGATAAAAAAACCTTTGACCAAAAAATAGAGGAATTAATCAATATGAATGTGATGCGGCTGGCTACTACTAAAGTTATTTCCGTTGATGCCAATTGTCCTATTGAGGAAGCGGCAAATTTATTAAGTAAAAAGAAAATTAAAAAGGCCCCTGTCCTGGAAGAGGGAAAACTGGTAGGTGTAATCAGCCGTTCCCAAATAACCAGGTATATAGTATGGCGATACTTAGAGTTAGATAAACAAAATGATCAATAAAAAAGCGACTCCGGTTTTCCGGAGTCGCTTTTTGTTATTATAATTTAATTAAATACCTAATGCTGCCCTTTTTCTATCAATATGCTCCGCAATAACCTGGGCAACTTCTGTAGGATCATCACCTAGGATTACTTTGCCGCCGGTAAGTTTTTCTAAATCCTCCGTTAAAAGCTTTGCCAGTTCCGGACCACCGGTAACCGGAGGTATTGGAGATAAATGAGTATATAAGCCATAAGCTAAGGCAAATAATCCATCGATTGTGGCTTTTTGTTCCATCCATTCCGGGGCACTAACTACTACAGGTAACTGAGAAGTGTCTACATCCAGGGCATCGGCTAAAGCAGTTACTAAAAGGGAAATTCGCCCTGTATCAGTACAGGTACCAAAAGGTAAAACGGGAGGGATTCCTAGACTCCGGCACACCTCTTTTAACCCTTCACCTGCAAATTTCTCAATAGCCTCTAGATTACAGAGTCCGGCAACTTCTAAACCATGACAGCCACATCCACCGGCTACAATAAGAACATCCCGTTTCACCAGTTCTTTGGCCAAATTCACAGTCATCCAATCTTGAGGCCCATTCTTCAAGGTAGTACAGTTAACTATGCCCACTACTCCTTTTATTTTTCCGGCTTTAATCACATCTAGAAGAGGATCCAGGTTACCCCCCAATGCTTTTAAAATTGCTTCCGGTGAAAAACCGGCTATTGCTTTAGTTTTCTTTTGTGGAACATAAGGTTTTACCTGCTCTCTTCTTACCGGGAAATTAGCTAGCCCCCACTCTAATAACTTTCTGGCCATTTCTGCTGCTTCCGGTGGTTTGTAATCCAGATTTTTATCTACTAAAGGAATCCTTACTAAGTCATTGACTGAAACTAAGGTCACTTTATATTTTTCTGCATAAGGTGCCAAAAAAGGTGGTGAACAGTTCTCATCCATTGCGAAAACGTCTACCGTTCCGGTAGCCAGCAGTGGCTCAATGGATAACCAGTTCCCTGTAAGACCAACAAATATATCATCCATCGGAAAACGTTGCAGTATCTCCTGGCCTGTTTCAATAGAACCTACAACACGGAAACCTTTAGCACCTATCTGTTTGGCCTTTTTTTGCCACTCAGGATTATTTTTTAATTCATAGATGGTTGCTATCCCCAGCCAAGGTTCATGGCCATTAAACACGATGTTAATATACTCCGGATCCATTATCCCTAAATCCGTGTCTACTTCATGAGGCATAGGAGTACCAAAAAGAATATCTTGACACATTTCCAAAGGTATCTGGGCCCCGTAAATACAAGCTATTCCTAACCGTAATGCTTTACGGGCTAAAGATATGTAGTCGCCGTCCACATTAGTCAGACAACTGGCAGTGGCATCTTTAATCTCATGAAGAACCCCTGCCGGGAAAATGGCTAAATCCTGCCAGACCTTTTGCCGGGCCTTAGGGGCAAAAGCCTGGATTAATTTACTAGGTTCCTGGTAATCATTGGAGAGTTCTTGAATAAAGAAATTAGCCAACCTTTCCGCAACCTGGTTAATATCACCTTTTGTATCTATGCCCAGTTTTTCACACATGGTATATAGTTTATCTTTATCCTTAATCTGAAAAGGGGTTTTTCCTTGCGCCGTTGACCTAAGGGTACTAAAGGCCATAAAGGCATGGTGGGCATAAGTTGAGGTTCCCATAACGTTTCTTAGCAACATATCCCGCATGGCCATAGCATCAGGTGTTATTCCACAAACACCGGTTTCAGCACCGGCTCTATCTGAAATCCGACAAGGGCCATTACTACAAAGTTGACAACTAACCCCTTGTTCACAAAAATTACACCTGATTTTATCCTGGGGGTCAAAACGGTCAAAGACATTTGTCATGCCATCAGGGACTAATCTTTTTTCATACATCTCTTGGACAGAATCATGATAACTTATCCTGCCGTCGATTCTATGAGGTACTTGTTTAGCCATATCTTTTCCTCCTTAACCCTAGATTTTCCATTTTAGTATCCCTATTTGGAAAAATAATATTCTTAAATATTCTTAGTTACCAATTTGATTAAAGAGTTTATTCTTAAGCCAAGATGGTAATAATTGACTTGAAACTAGAGATGTTTATACTATTAATTAAGAAAGTCTTTCATTTATCAATAATGTCTGCACGAAAAGAACCAATTAAGCGCCAATTTAAACGGAGGAATATTTAATGAAAAAGTTTTACCGGAATTTATTTTTTCTTTTAGCTTTTATTTTTTTTCTTACCGGAATACTGACAGGTTGCAATGAAATTGAAGAATCTAGCAGCACAGCTAAAGAAAAAAAGCCAATTATTGCTGTTTCTATAGTTCCCCAAGAAACTTTTGTCCAAGCTGTCGGTGGAGAATTAGTTGATACAGTTGTTTTAATCCCTCCGGGAAATAATCCGGAAAACTATGCACCTTCTCCCCAAACACTGGTTAAATTAAGTGAGGCAACTTTATATTTTTCCCTTGGTGTTCCTGCAGAAAAAGCCAATATCTTACCTAAAATTCCTGAAATAAACGAAACCTTGAAAGTCATAGATTTGGCAGCAATAGTAGGTGAAATTTACCCCCACCGAAAATTTGCTCCTAATAGTATTGATCCTCATATTTGGCTTTCACCTAAAAGAGTAGTGGTAATGATAGAAACCATCGCCCAGGAATTAGCACAAATAGACCCTGAAAACAAAGCAGTCTATGAAGAAAATGCTCAAAAATACATAGAAAAGTTAACAACTTTAGATGAAGATATAAAAAGCCTTCTAGCCGACGTACCTAATAAAACCTTTATAATTTACCATCCCTCCTTAGGGTATTTTGCAGATGACTATGGTTTAGTGATGATCGCCATTGAAGAAGAGGGTAAGGAAGCCACCATTGAAAGTATCCAAAAGATAATTGATGTAGCTAAGGGAAAAAATATAAAAGTCGTCTTTTACCAGGCAGAACATGATTCCAAACAAGCTAAAACAATAGCCGAAGAATTAAACGGTAAAACTGTACTACTGGATCCCTTAGCACCCAATTATTTAGAAAATATGTATAAAATAGCTGAAACTTTTGCTGATATTCTTAGCCAATAACGGAAGTGAAAAAATATGTCCAATGCTATTGAATTAAAAAACATCAGTGTATATTATGGTCAGGTCTGCGCCCTGGCCCATATTAATTTGACCGTAAAAGAAGGAGATTATCTAGGTATTATCGGACCCAACGGAGGAGGAAAAAGCACTTTATTAAAAGTAATCTTGGGACTTATTAAACCCTCCCAAGGCACTATTCGCATCTTTGGTCGCCCCTTAACCCCAAAGGGCAGACTTATTAGTTATGTACCACAGTTCTCCAAATTTGACCTCCGCTTTCCTATTAATGTACGGGATGTAGTATTAATGGGATGTTTAGGTAAAAGAAATGGCCTTTTACCTAAGTATGGTAAAGAAGACCAGGAATTAGTGGATTGTATAATGAAGGAATTAGGTATCTTTGACCTCCGGGCTAGACAAATTGGACAATTATCCGGCGGCCAGTTGCAGAGAGTATTAATCGCCCGGGCTTTATCCGCAGAACCTAAAATACTGTTACTGGATGAGCCCACTGCCAATCTGGATAATAAATCAAGCAATCAGATTTATTCTTTATTAAAGGAACTAAATAAAAAAATGACAATTGTGTTGGTAACCCATGACTTAGCTCATATCTCTTCCAGTGTAAAAAGTTTAGCCTGTTTAAATAAAACTCTTTTTTACCATGGAGAACCGGAATTAAATGAACCGATAATCAATAATACTTTTGGTTGCCCTGTAGATTTATTGGCCCACGGTGTTCCCCACCGGGTCTTAAGACACCATGAGGAGGCTAAATAATGCTCGAAGCACTATTAGAATATAAATTTTTACAAAACGCTTTTCTAAGTACTATTTTAGCAAGTATTACCTGTGGTATTATGGGAACTATTATTACGGAAAAAAAATTAGTGATGCTAAGCGGGGGAATTGCCCATACCACCTTTGGCGGAATTGGCCTAGGTTATTTTTTGGGGATAGAGCCGATAATAAGCGGCTTATTTTTTTCAATTATAGCCTCATTAGGTATTTCCAGAATTAATAAAAAAACCGATACCTACTCCGACCTGCTAATTGGCATGTTTTGGTCTTTAGGTATGGCTTTAGGAGTTCTTTTTATTGCTTTTACGCCCGGTTATCCTCCCGATATGACCTCATACCTTTTCGGAGATATCTTAACTGTTTCACGCAAGGAATTGTTACTCATGCTTATTTTTGACTTGATTATTATTACTATTATTGTTAGTTTCTTTAATATTTTCAAAGCTTACTTATTTGACGAAGAATTTTTAGCTATTCAGGGAGCCCCTATCTTACTTTTAGAATACCTTCTTTATATTTTAATTGCCTGTACAGTTGTATTATTAGTTAAAGTTACAGGTATCATTTTGAGCATAGCCCTCTTAACCGTCCCTATAGCTTTGGCCAAACAATTTACTTATAACCTAAAAAACCTGATGATTCTTTCCTGTGGCCTGGGCGCTGTTTTTTGTTTAATGGGGCTTTTTGTCTCTTACAAATTAGGAATACCCTCAGGGGCAACTATTATTATAATTGCCATTTTTAGTTATTTAACCATAGTTTTTCTGAAGAAAAAAACGGCAAGGAAGCATTCCTTGCCGCAATAATAAATTCAGTTTTCCATTACTTTAAGCCAGTAATCTATTAAAATACTCTCCCCATAACCGATGCCTGGCACAGCCCATTTACCGTTTAAGC
>DGEF01000036.1:0-12422 GCA_002385805.1 Peptococcaceae bacterium UBA3933 | reverse complement strand
GCAAAGGTTAAACCGTGATAGCCCGGCAGGAAAAAGACTTTAGTCGGGTCAACACCGTTATAAAAATTTTCATTACCGGTTAGAGGTTCTCCTGTTGCCCACAAACCACAATAGTTGTTTTGGTGGGGTTGAACCAGTCCTGTAAATTGAAAATATCCCGTTTCTTTAACAGCCTGGCAAAAGGCAATATCTCCCCGGATATTGTATTCACTACCAATTTTTAAATATAAGTCAATTAAATCAGGAAAAGGAATAAACGCTCTGCTATACTTATCCTCCATAAGTTTTCTAATCCGGGGTTCTTCCCGGTCTAAAAAGGCTTGCAGCTGCTCGCGAGTGGCTATACTAGGTCCCATAATGGTAATCTGACTAAGATTAGCAAAATCTTTTTCTGTAGATTGAAATTCATCTTTATTGGAAATGGCCACCTTTTCTTCTTCAGGTCTGCTGGAAATAATAACAACTTCCGGTGCCCAATATACTTCACAATCTAAAGCTTCGGCAGTAACCCGTAAAGGAATTAAAGTTCTTCCCTGGGGACTTAAAATAGGTTTCCCATACCCCTCCGGAATTTGTAACACTTCATTGTCTATTACAATCCTTAACTGGTTCGTATCATTTACCGGAGGTTCATTCACAATACCCTCTAAGCTCTTTTTAATTAAAACCTGGTTGTTTTTGCCATCCCAGTCTACTTTATACCCCAAACTTTCACTGATAATTCGCAAAGGAACATAAGTCCGCTGGTCAATTATCACCGGTTTTTGTTCTTCCGGACCAAAAACTATAACTTCATTATTGATTACTATATTTAACGGCTGTTCTTCTGAAGAATAAGCCAAAGGTATCTCAGTAAATAAAATTAATCCGCAAAAAAATAAAAACAAAACAACTTTCCGTGTAATTAACCCCTTGATAATTACCCCTCCTCCTCTCTCCATACTCCACTATCCTATTTCTACAATTTTCGGAAAAACCCTCCCCAATTTCGCAAAAATTGCTAAAGGTTAGTTTCAAACCAGACTCGGTTAAGGAGCCCAACAGCCGGTTCTATATGTTCTATAGGAATACCTCCGTAAGAGAGAAGGACTAAAGGGTACTCACTTTTTTTACTACTTATGGAGTAATTGGAGATAGGGTTAACTTTTACCCCTACCCTCTCTGCTAAGTAAGCAATTTTTTCGGGACTATGATTTGTTTTCAATTCTAATAAAACATGTAAACCTGTTTCTTTGGCCAAAACTTTTACTTTTTTGTGCATAATTCTATTAATTGTCTCAATGAGTAATTGATTCTTTCTGGCATAAATCTTTCTCAATTTACGTATATGTTTTTCCAACATTCCCTCTTCCATAAAAAGAGCCAAGGCCAACTGTTCTAACTTAGATGCAGTCTGGTTATATTTGGTTATTTTCTCCATATATTTTGCACACAAGTCCTGAGGCAAGATCATGTAGCTTATTCTGATAGCCGGTAGTAATATTTTAGAAAAGGAACCTAAATAGATTACATTAGCACCTTTATCTAATCCTTGCAGAGAAGGGATTGGTCGACCGAAATACCTTAATTCACTGTCATAATCATCTTCAATAATAAGGCCGTTATTTTCATGGGCCCAGTTTAATAGTTGAATTCTTTTATTGATGGACATTACTGAACCGGTGGGAAATTGGTTAGAAGGACTTACATAGACAATTTTAGCTTTGCTTTTCCATAAGGATTTTATAGAAATACCGTCCCTCTCTAAATTAATAGGAATGATTTCAAATTCATGGTCTTTAAAAATATGGCGGGCCTGGTTAAATCCTGGATCTTCAAAACCAATAATATTATACTGAGGCTTTAAATTGCCACACAACACATTTAATAGACTCTGCACCCCAGCCCCGATAAAGATCTGCTCAGGAATGCATTTGACACCTCGAGATTGGTGAACATATTTGGCTATCTCCTTCCTTAATTCGTACTCTCCCTGGAAAGAACCGTAATTTAAAAACCGTTCCTGATTATCCATTAAGGCCTTATTCAAATACTTCCTCCATAAACGAAAATCAAAACTGCCTTTGTCTATATAATCATTACGGAAATCATATTCTACCGTAGAAGTAGAAATCGTTTTTTTCTCCCTGTTACTAGGAAATTCGTTTATTTTATTTAAACCAAAAGTGTTATTTTCAATAATGTTTACAAAATAACCTGCTTTTGGTTTGCTAACTATATACCCCTCCACATTAAGCTGTTGATAGGCAACTTCAACGGTAGTTCTGCTGACATTGAGAAAATCGGCCAATTGGCGGATCGAAGGAAGTTTAGTATTTGGTTCTATACGGCCGGAAATAATTTCATTCCTTATATATTCATAAAGTTGAATATATATAGGAGTCTGGGAACTTCTGTCCAGTTTAAAAGTCAAACCTACCATTTTCGCCTCTCCCCTTAAACTGTCCTGGTTAAAAAAATTAAAACTGTCACTTTTAAAGTGGTCAGGACTCTATTATATTATAATTAAATTTTAGTCAGCTGACAATTATAAAAACCACATAGGTTAAGAATTCTTAACCTAAATCTTAACCTTAACCTCAACCTTAAAATACTGGAGGGGTAAGCATGAGCGAAAAAACTAAAAACTTAACCTATACCGCCCTAATGATTGCTTTAGTCTTTGTGGCTACTTTTAGTGTTAGGATCCCTGTCCCTTTTACGCAAGGTTATATTCACGCCGGGGACAGTATGATTTTTGTAGCGGCAATTCTTTTTGGCTGGAAAATGGGTGCTTTAGCGGGAGGAGTAGGTTCTGCTTTAGCGGATCTTTTAGGAGGGTATGCCAACTGGGTACTTCCTACCCTGGTTATTAAAACGGTTATGGGAGGTTTAGTAGGTTGGGTAGCAGAGGAGAAAAATAATAAAACCAAAAGCACTGTTATTAGCATAATCATGGCTGTTATCTGGTTTGGGTTTAGCTTTTTTACCCGGAGTATTATCGGTAAATACATTAATCCCGGCTCAACAGAGCTTATAAGTGAAATAGACGGAGTTACGAATATTCAAGAGCTATTATCATTAAGTGAAAAATTGCAAACACAACTACTCTGGATTTCTATCCTAATTCCCGTAATCATTATTGGGTTGGCCTTTTATCTTAATAAAATTGACAAAAATCTCTTTGGTGTAGATAAGCTACTGGGAATGTTCATAGCCGGTTTATGGATGGTATTGGGTTACTATCTTGCGGCAGGATTCATGTATGGAACTTTTATTGTCCCGGTTTTCAGTATTCCTTGGAACATAGTCCAATTTGTTATTGGCCTGGTTATTGCTTACTTGGTTATTTTTGCTTTAAAAAGAACACCAATTATTAAAAGTTAAAAATTGGTGATTAATGTCACTGACTGCTTAATTTTTTTCCGTTATTATTTCCTTAAAAACGAAAGGGGAGATAAAAATGGAAAAAACTCTAAGATTTCGGGAACAACACCAAACAATTTTGCAAATAAAAAAAGAGATAAACAAAGAATTAACTGAAGAAAAATTAGCAATAAACGCCAAAAGAGTTCGTTCCTTATTAGCCCAATTAGCCGGACATTTAAACGTTCATTTGGCCATGGAAGACCAAGCCTTGTATCCGCGACTATTCAAACATGAAAATAAAGAAGTACAAAATTTAGCCAGAAAGTACAGTGAAGAAATGAGTGACTTAAAGGGAAAATTTAACGAATATATGAAAAAATGGCCAAGTCCATTAGCTATCGAAAAAGACCCCTCAACTTTTATCAAGGAAACTAAAGAAATATTTAAGGCTCTTCAAATTCGCATTCAAAAAGAAGATAACGAACTTTACTACATTGTAGACAGAGTAAGTTAAAAGAGACCGGTAACTCCGGTCTCTTTTAATTAATTTGTTTTGTACTATAATCAGAGGCAACCTTTAAGGTTTTAGGTTTTACTTGAGCAAAAGTTTCTTTACCTAAGTTTTTAAAAGCAACAGAAAGCATTAACTTAATACGGTTAAGCTGATTAACCTCACTGGCACCGGGGTCATAATCAATAGGAGCAATATTGGCTTTTGGATAATGACGCCGTATTTCTTTGATCATCCCTTTGCCTACAATATGGTTAGGTAAGCAGGCAAAAGGTTGCACACAAACAATATTATTAACACCATTTTCAAGCAATTCCACCATTTCCCCGGTTAAAAACCAGCCTTCCCCGGTCTGATTTCCTAAAGACAGGATTTTAGAAGCACCTTTTGCCAGTTCTTCAATAGTTGGCGGAGGGGTAAACCTGCCGCTTCTTTCTAAAGCTTTGCGCATTTCTCTCCGGTATCGTTCGATAAATTTGATAAAAATGCTGGATAGGATTTTTTCTTTTCTACTACCTGATAACGCTTCATACCGGTAAACAGCATCATAAGCAGAATACAAAAAGAATCCAGTTAAGTCGGGCACCACTGCCTCCGCCCCCTCGTTTTCCAAAACCTCCACAATATAATTGTTAGCAAAAGGATGAAATTTTACTAAGATTTCGCCCACAACACCTACTTTAGGTTTTTTAATGTCATTTACCTCTATCTCACTGAAACTTCGCACTATTTCCTGAATATTCCGGGTAAATTCTTTCATTTTCCCTCTGGGAATGGCTTCTTGTAAACGCTTTACCCATTTTTCATAAAGCAAATTAGTGGAACCTTTTATTCTTTCATAAGGGCGAACCGCATATAGTAATTGCATCAATAAGTCGCCATAAACCAAGGCCATACAGCCACGATGCAAAAGGGGTAAAGACCAAGTAAACCCTGGGCTGGTTTCAAGTCCTTTCCCTGCATTTAAAGGAATTACCGGTATTTTCTCTAAACCGGCAGCTCGCAAAGCTCTTCTAATGAAAGCGATATAGTTAGTTGCCCGACATCCTCCTCCGGTTTGGCTAATAATTAGGGAAGTACGGTCTAAATCATATTTGCCGGATTTTAAGGCAGCCATGATTTGGCCTACAACGATAATAGTAGGATAACAGGCATCATTATGAACATACTTTAATCCTTCATTTACAGCATTTTCATCAACAGGAGGTAGCAACTCTATATTATAACCTACTGACTGAAAAGCAGGTAAAAGTAGCTGAAAATGAATAGGAGCCATTTGGGGAGCTAAAATAGTATGAGTCTCTCTATTTTCTTTCGTAAAAATAGCCCTTTTCGGCAATTCATAAAGCTTACAGGGTTCAAAGCCATGGTTTTCTCTTTCCTGCATAGCCGCTAATAAAGAGCGAATGCGAATCCTGGCCGCACCTAAGTTGTTAATTTCATCAATCTTAATCAAAGTATATAGTTTATCGAAACGTTCTAATATTTCTTCTACTTGTTCAGTAGTAATAGCATCCAGACCACAACCGAAAGAGTTTAGTTGAACTAATTCCAGGTCCTTTTGCGTAGCCACAAAACTGGCCGCTCTATAAAGGCGGGAATGATAAACCCACTGGTCTACTGCAGTTAAGGGTCGCTCTACTTTACCTAAATGGGCTACAGAATCTTCGGTTAGTACAGCTAGCCCTAAAGAAGTGATTAACTCCGGTATACCGTGATTAATTTCCGGATCCAGATGATAGGGTCTCCCAGCCAAAACTATACCTTTCTGCCCTGTTTCCTTAAGATATTCAAGAGCTTTTTCCCCTTCACGGCGCATATCTTTTCTAAAATTATCCAGTTCCTTATAAGCCTTCTCTACTGCTTTCTGAATCTCTCTTTTAGGAATATTGAAAATTTCCAGTTCCTCATACAGTCTCTGGACTAACCGGTCCGGTGCGTCCATTGGTAAAAAGGGGTGAAGAAAACGTATATCTCCTCTATGTAATATATCCATATTTGCTTTGATGGCTTCCGGATAGGAAGTAACTATAGGACAACTGTAGTTATTATCTGCCTCTAAGTCTTCCTTTTTGTCTTTGGGAATACAGGGATAAAAAATCGTTTTAACACCTTTGTTAATCAGGTTCATAATATGACCGTTAGCCAACTTAGCAGGATAACACAGAGATTCAGAAGCAATGGTCTCTATTCCTAATTCATATATTTTTTTGGAAGAACGTTGTGATAAAACTACCCTAAAACCTAATTCAGTAAAAAACGTAAACCAAAAAGGATAGTGTTCATACATATTCAAGACCCGGGGAAGACCGATAGTTCCACGCACAGCCTTTTCAGTACTTAACGGTTTATAACTAAATAATCTTCGATATTTATACTGAAATAAGTTAGGTAAAGAGTTTTCTCTTCTTTCTAAGCCTGCCCCACGCTCACAACGGTTACCGGAGATAAACTCCCGGTTATCCGAAAATTTATTTATAGTCAGAAGGCAATTGTTACCACATAAACCACAGTGCCGCATGCTTATTTCATTGGTGAAGTTACCTATTTCCTGTTCTTTGAGTAAAGTTGTCTCTTGCCCTTTATACCTTTCCCGGGCAATAAGTGCCATGCCAAAAGCACCCATTATACCTGCAATATCCGGTCGTATTACTTCTTTATCGGCAATAATCTCCAAACTCCTTAAAACAGCATCATTATAAAAAGTGCCGCCTTGGACCACTATTTTTTTACCTAATTGTTCAGGATTCCTTAACTTAATAACTTTAAAGAGAGCGTTTTTAATCACCGAATAGGCAATACCTGCCGAAATATCGCCTACGGTAGCTCCTTCTTTTTGGGCTTGTTTTACCTTGGAATTCATGAAAACTGTACAGCGGGTTCCAAGGTCAACAGGGTTTTCAGCTAAAATACCAATCCTGGCAAATTCCTCTACACTCATATTTAAAGAATGAGCAAAGGTTTCAATAAAAGAACCACATCCGGAAGAACAGGCTTCATTGAGCATAATAGAGTTAATAACCCCATCCTTAATATACATGCATTTCATATCCTGCCCGCCAATATCCAGCACAAAATCAACACCGGGTAAGAAGAAATCAGCGGCTTTATGATGGGCCACAGTTTCAATTTCTCCAATATCCACACATAGAGCAGATTTGATTAAAGCTTCTCCGTAACCGGTAACCCCTGAATAAGCGATCTTTGCTCCGCTAGGTAAAATCTTATACAAATCTTTTAAGGCTTTTATTGTAGATTGCAGAGGACTTCCTTCATTACTGCTATAATGGGAATAAACTAAATTACCTTCAGCATCAATAAGGGCTAATTTAGTTGTAGTAGAACCGGCATCAATACCTAGAAAACAATTTCCCTGTACCTTTGCTAATTCGGCTCTTTTTACTTTATACTGGCCATGCCGTTTGCAAAAAGCTTCATACTCTTTTAAATCTTTAAAAAGAGGGGCTAGTAATGCCTTTTCCTCTAAGCCTGCCCGTAAATTAGGTAACCGATCATAAATTAATTTAAAGGAAAAGGGCTTTGTCTCCTTAGAAGCAAGAGCAGCACCAATAGCCACGAAATATTGAGAAAGAGCCGGAAAGATTACATTTTCTTCTTTTAGTTTTAAGGTTTCAATAAATCGCTTTCTTAATTCCGACAAGAAGTATAAGGGCCCACCTAAAAAGGCAACATTACCTCTAATGGGCTTGCCACAAGCTAAACCACTGATGGTTTGATTCACTACCGCCTGGAAAATACTAGCTGCGATATCTTCCTTATTTGCCCCTTCATTTAAAAGTGGTTGCACATCAGTTTTCGCAAAAACTCCACATCTGGAAGCAATAGGGTATATTACCTTGTGATTTTTGGCCAGCTCATTTAAACCTTGGGCATCAGTCTTTAACAAAGTAGCCATTTGGTCAATAAAAGCCCCGGTCCCGCCGGCGCAAGTTCCATTCATCCTTTGCTCTCTTGTATCATCAAAATAAGTAATTTTGGCATCTTCTCCACCTAATTCAATGGCTACATCAGTTTCCGGTATAAATGTTTCAACGGCTTTGGTACAAGCAATTACTTCCTGAATAAACGGGATCTCCAGTTTTTCGGAGATAGACATTCCCGCAGAACCGGTTACCATGATAGTAACCTTAGATCCTTTAAAAATTTGATAAGTTTCTGTTATCAGTTCAACAATTGTATCCTTGATATTGGAAAAATGACGCTGATATTTATTGTAAACAACATTATATGCCTCATCCAATGCTACCAGTTTTACCGTTGTTGAACCTACATCAAGCCCTAGATATAGCATTTATTATACCCCCACTTTATCTTTATCTTACAGAGGTTTAATCCACACTATAAAAAAGAAAAAGTTCTACGGCATTTAAGGTGCATAATAACCTTTTTACATTACTATGTTATTCTAGAAATGATTACAATTTTCCTTCTTTCCTCAACCTGGTCAAAGACAAAATAACCCATCCCTAATCGGAATGGGTTTGGTGACTATAAGCTTCCCTTAAGCCCGATTTCTTCAGCCACCTTTTGCATACCTTTAATCGTTTCTTCAATTACCTTATCTAAATCCAGCCCTAGTTTTTCTGCACCTTCCTCAATAACCTCCCGTTTTACCCCGGCCGCAAAACTCTTTTGTTTCCATTTCTTTTTAACAGACTTAACATTTAAATCTAAAATACTCTTACTCGGTCGCATTAAAGCAGTTGCCGCAATTAATCCTGTTAGTTCATCAATGGTATAAAGTACTTTTTCCATTGTGTGAACAGGCTCCACATCAGAGCAGAGTTTCCAACCATGACTTTCGATAGCCCGAATATACTCATCCGGCCAGTTTCTAGCCTCCAAAATTTCTCTAACCTTTTTACAGTGTTGTTCAGGGTATTGTTCATAATCTAAATCATGGACCAAACCGATAATGGCCCATTTTTCGGGATCTGGTTCATTTAAGATTTCGGCAAAATGCTTTAAAACAGCCTCAACCATTAAGGCGTGTTTAATTAGATTATCACTTTTAATATATTCATTGAGCAGTTCAAAAGCTTCTTCTCTGGTAGGAAAATATTTTTCCATTATATTAACCTTCTTTCGTTTAATTGATATTAGAATACTCACTATTTTCATATTTTAACCAATAAAAAAATACTGTCAAGTTTTGTAACACCATTTGGAAAATCCTATTCATATTATAATATTAGCTACTAGTAAAGGAGGTATGAAAATGCAGATGAGTTCCAGAAGCCGGTTTCATGGCCCCGATCTACCTTGTCCAGGTGATATTAACCTCATAATGAGCCTAATTCAGCAACATTTATGCTATCTGTATTTAGAATTAGAGCGATTTGGTCTGCACAGATTCACAATTAACTCTCTCTTTCGGTTCATTGTTTCTTTCGTCGTAAAAAACTATCCCTTTTATCCGGGCACACCGGCTCAAAGAACCACAGCTTTATTAAATGCCTTAAAAGCTCAATACCCTTGGATATTTTTTATGTTGATGGCTTTGGGAGTACCCATGGAAAGAGCCAATGAGATAGTAAGAATTGTGATTGCTTTTGCCTTAGCCACTATATTGCCGGTACCCTTACCCCCTGAAGAAATACCCCCTGAGGAATTTCCACCGGAAGAAGAACAGCCACCGGTTGAAATTCCTCCTGAAGAAATTCCACCGACAACAGATTTGGAACAAGAGGTTTCACGTATCCTGGGTATTATCGAAGCCGATACAAATATCCTACCTACCTTAGAAGATTTGGGAGTACCGGTTAGCCGGGTACCGGAAATAGTACGTACCGTAATTTTATTTACCCTAAGAAATGTGGACTTAACCCAGCCTCCAACAAATCCGGAACAACTGGCCACAGAACTTTATGAACAATTTAGATTAACTAACCCTGGATTAATTAGGGAATTGGTTAATTATGGCGTTCCCAACAACCAGATCAGAACAATCCTTAGAGAAATTATTCTCATCACTTTAAACAATTTCACACCTATACCTCAACATCCGGATTTAATTCAGCAAGAAGTCCTTAGAATCACCGATTTAATTGTAGATGAAACAAACATCTATACTGACCTGGAAGGCTTCGGCATACCCCACAACAGGATAATTGAGATAATAAGATCAGTAGTTTTGTTTACACTAAGAAGTATTAATTTAAATAATCCTCCAACTAATGTGGAAACAGAAGCGACCAGGATCTTAAGAAATCTCCGAACCTCTGACCCAGAACTTATAGCCAACTTACGAAACCACGGTATCCCTCAAAGTCAAATCAATGCCATTTTACGCGGGATTATTCTTTATACCTTAGGAGCCATCTCTCAAGGTTAATTTAATTTTTATTCAATTCATTTCCTACGGGACTGGTTATCTAACCGGCTCCTTTTTTTTTGCAACTAACATTCGAAGTTTGTTTTTATTATAATCTTTCAGTAATAATTTAGAGGAAAAACATTACTCGTGTCGAAATTTAATATAAACTGACTTTATTAGACAAAGGAGATTGACTAAAAAGATTATGAACAAACTACAAAAATTAGCAATAGGTATGCTTTTTTTAATTGTCCTAGGCTTTTACATCTTTAACCCCAATTTACAGGAGAATATTGGTGCTTACAACGAACAAAATGAAAGCCAGCATGAACTTAATGAAGAAAGTGATAAAGATATAAAAAATGACCCCAGAGAAGTTCTGGGGGCTGAAACGGAAAATCCAGATTCTGAACAGTTAAATGAAACTGATAACTCTCCCCCAATACATATTACGAAAAAAATAGTTGAAAATCCTGAGGATATATTGGTTTTAGTAAATAAAGAATGGGTTTTAACAGAAGATTATGTTCCCAGTGACCTGGTTGTTCCTAATATTCCTTTTTCTTTTGATGGAGATTCTCCTAAAAAATTAATGAGACGAGAAGCAGCTCAAGCTTTGGAAGAATTAGTAGCCAAAGCCTTGGAGGATAATATTATTTTCAAAGGTGTCTCCGGATACCGTTCATATCAAACCCAAGCAGCTATTTTTGCCAATAATGTGCGGAAAAATGGAGAAGAAGAAGCCAATAAATTTAGTGCCCGCCCCGGAGAAAGCGAACACCAGACAGGTTTGGCTATGGATATTAGTGCACCAAGTGTTAACTATACTCTTTCCACAAAACTGGGGGAAACACCTGAAGGAAAATGGTTAGCAGAAAATGCCCCCCGGTTTGGCTTTATAATTCGCTATCCTCAAGATAAAACCCATATAACAGGATACATCTATGAACCGTGGCATATTCGTTATGTGGGACAAGCTGTAGCCATGGAAATTAGCGAAAAAGGACTTACTTTGGAAGAGTATCTGGACCAATAAGTACATATGTAAAGGTAAAAATATGGTATAATTTTACATAAAGGCTTGTCTACTTTTAATTTCTCTTAGAAAATATCTAGGAGGATATATAGAAGATGGAGAATTTATTTAAAGAGTTTCTAACGGAATTTAGGGATTTCAAAAGCCAGGTAACTACACGATTAGACAGGTTGGAAAGCAGAATCGATAGCCTAGATGGCAGAATAGATAACCTAGAAAACAGAATCGGTAGTTTGGAAAACAGAATAGATAGTTTAGAAAACAAAATCGGTAACCTAGAAAACAGAATTGATAATTTAGAAGTTCGAATTGATAGGCTGGAAAACAAAGTTGTCTCCCTTGAAAGTCGAATCGATAATCTTGAAAACAGATTTGGTAAACTTGAAACTAGAATCGATAGCTTGGAGGCTAAAATAGACACCATTAAGGAACAACAACAGGAAAATACTCATATACTTAGAGCTTTAGAGCATAGAGCTGATGTGCACAAAGCGGAAATGGACAACCTCCAGGTTAAATTGGCAAAACTTCAGGGAACTGTTAACGAGATTAAAGACAATCAAACTTCTATCAGTGAAATATTAGGCGACCATGAAGTGGCGATCCGAACATTGCGAAGAAGAACCGTATAAATTATATGGAGAGAGGGCCTTATGAAATTAATTAATGTTTTACAAAACGATTCTAGTACTGTAGGGATCCAAACGGAAAAAGGAATTTTAGATTTAGAAAAAGCCGCCAGAAAATTTAATTATCCTGTGCCTACTAAAATTATGGATTTAATTAGAGATTGGAACAACCATAAAACTACAGTACATAAATTAATTGAGTTAGCTTTAAATGACACGGATAATCTCTACTTCGATGAAACAAAGTTAACCTATGGTCCATGTGTGCCTGAACCGGAAAAAATACTTTGCATCGGTCTTAACTATCGCCAACATGCTATAGAGTCTAAGATGGACATCCCCGTAATCCCTATAGTCTTTAGCAAATTTAATAATGCTTTAACAGGCCATAATAGTACAGTAACCATCCCCAAGGTTGCACAAAAAATGGACTATGAAGTGGAGTTGGTAATCGTTATAGGCGAAACCGCACAAAACGTTAGTCAAGAAGAAGCATTAACCAAAGTATTTGGTTACTGTGTTGGTAATGACCTTTCGGCCCGGGATTTACAAATGAAAACC
>DGEF01000017.1 GCA_002385805.1 Peptococcaceae bacterium UBA3933 | reverse complement strand
GTGACTAGTGACTGGTGACTAGAAGTAGTGGCTAGTTTTTAGTGGCTGGTGGCTAGTATTACGACCTTCGCCGTTAGGCGAATTATTAATGTATATCTGTGTTTATCCGTGGTTTAATTGTGAAAATCTTTCCCGAACTTCTTTGGCTTTGCCGCATGTAAAAGGCCCTTCGGGACAGGGACCCCGTAAACAACCTGGTCCTGCCTGGGCAAAAATATTTGGAGCAACTTCTTTTACTAAAGCAAGCATCCTGGTAGCCAAAGCCCTGATTTCCCATTGGGCTCGATTACAACACCGCAATTGAAAAAAGTGCAATAATTCACGGGCATTCATGGTCACAACCAATTTAGTTTCACAGGCATTAGGTAAAACAAACCTGGCGTCTTCATTAGACTTTTCCCCGTTATTCCCTAATTTTTCCTGCCAGAAGTCATACCAACCTTGAATAGTTTTCATTTGTCTTTCATATTCTGCCACCATTTCCTCCCCTAAATCAATAATTTTCGGAGGAATAACATAATTAAAAACTCCGTCTTTACCGGCACCGCTTTGTTCCCCTACATACCTCTGGGACTTTACACTAAAACTTGCAATTCTATGACGGGTAATCTGAGCCAGAAGACTGCGGGAAACACCCTCAATACCAAAGGTGAAGCTGGCATGTTCTACAGGTGACAAGTGACCCATACTCAACAATTTATTAACAAAAGGCCCTTGATCCTTTTTTTGAATCCCTTCTTTTAATTCATCTAAATCGCTGCTGGTATAACATAGTTTGGCACCCATAGCTACAATTTCTTCCGGTTCAGGAGTATAGCGCAGCAACTCTACCTTTAAATCAACTCTCCCCATCCCCTACTCTCCTTTAATTTAAGTTAGTTGTTCTGGAGGATGTTCATCCTCCATGAATTTTTCTATTTGGGCCAAAAGTTCTTTGATTCTTTCTAATTTCCCTTGCAGAAAAAGATAACCGATTAAAGCTTCCAGTCCAGTACTTTTTCTGTATTCAATCACATCTGCATTTTTCGGTATCTGCCCTGATTTGGCATTGCGTCCCCGTTTTACTATGGCTAATTCCTCTGCTGTCAGCAAGGAGTCAATCCTCTCCAATAATTTAGCTTGAGTAGAAGCATTCACCCTTTTCACAGCATCTTTATGCAAGGTGTGAACTTTAACTTCACCATGAGCTAAGAGGCTTGTCCTTACATATAACTCATAAACCGCATCTCCAATATAAGCCAATGTTAACGGGGCCAATAGCCCCGGGTCTTTGTCATATTTAAAAAACATTCAGTTTATCATCCTTTGGATATAAATAATATTCTCATTAATTATATCATAAATGACGTTCGGTGATTAGAAAACTAGTGGATTCTCCAGTTTGTGCCTTGTGGTGTATCTTCCAGGATTATTCCTAGTTTTTTCAACTCATCTCTTAAATAATCCGCTGTTTCAAAATCCTTATTTTTCCTGGCCTTTTGGCGAACGGCTATAATTAAATCCATTAAACCTTCTACCAGTTTACTGTCTCCCTCTTGTTTTTCCTCCAATTCCAAACCCAGAACACCGGCTAACTCAGCAAAAGTAGATTTGGCCAGTTTTAGAGCATCTCTGTCTACCTCTTTTTCTTTCAGATAGGTATTCACATCTCTGGCTAAATCAAAGAGAGAAGCTATAGCCAAAGCTGTGTTAAAATCATCGTTCATAGCTCGGACAAATTCATTTTTCACTTTTTGGCAGGCCTCTTTTAAAGTTTCACCATTGGAGCTATTCCCTGCGGAACCAATACGGTTCATTAATTGTGAGTAAGAATTTTTCAAGCGTTCCAACCCTTTTTGAGCTACCTGTAATTTTTCATCATCAAAATCCAAAGGACTGCGATAATGGGTAGATAATAGATAAAAACGAACAACCTGAGCATTAAACTTATCTACTATTTCTCTTAACAAGAAAAAGTTGCCCAAGGACTTAGACATTTTTTCCTGGTTTATTGTAATAAACCCATTGTGCAGCCAGTATCGGGCCATAGGTTTACCTGACATACACTCCGTCTGAGCTATTTCATTTTCATGATGGGGAAAAACTAAATCATACCCGCCTCCGTGGATATCAAATTCTTCCCCTAAATATTTATAAGACATAGCCGAACATTCTATATGCCAGCCTGGACGACCTTCACCCCAAGGACTTGGCCAAGACGGTTCCCCGGGTTTCGCCTTTTTCCACAGAGCGAAATCCAGAGGATCTTTTTTCCGCTGATCCACTTCTACCCGGGCACCTGCCTGTAAATCATCTAAACTGCGACCTGATAGTTTACCATAATCAGAAAACTGCCTAACGGAGAAATAAACATCTCCATCTACTTCATAAGCATAGCCTTTTTCCATTAATTTCTTAATAAAATTAATAATATCATTCATATGGTCACTTACTTTAGGGTGAACATCGGCTCTTTTTACATTTAAGCTGTCCGCATCCTGAAAATATTCCTCAATATACTTGGCTGCTAATTGC
Source organism: Peptococcaceae bacterium UBA3933 (assembly GCA_002385805.1). Taxonomy (GTDB): domain Bacteria; phylum Bacillota; class Peptococcia; order Peptococcales; family BICA1-8; genus UBA3933. Next base: position 3,945 of record DGEF01000017.1, on the reverse strand, counting down.
AGAGGCTCTATTCCTTCCTCCCGGGCCCTGTTAATAATTTTATCGTCAACATCAGTAAAATTTTGGATATAAGTCACCTTGTAACCTATATACTCCAAATACCTTCTAATGGTATCAAAAACGACCAAGGGACGGGCATTGCCCAAATGAATAAAATTATAAGTAGTTGGCCCGCAGACATACATTTTAACCCGGCCTTCTTCTTTGGGGATAAACTCTTCCTTCCTTTTTGTTAAAGTATTATACACCTGTAGTTTCTTTGCTTCCATTTTGCTTAGCCTCCAATCTTTCTACTTTTTCTTCTAAACGCTGGATTTGCCTTTGCAAACAAAGCAACATTTCTTGAACAGGGTCAGGAAGATTATTATGCTGCAAATCAATCTCCGCAATCCTTTCCTTTTTCAGGCTAACCCCATCTTTTACAACAACCCTTCCCGGTACACCTACTACCGTAGAGTTAGGAGGAACTTCTTTTAGGACCACGGATCCGGCACCGATTTTTACATTGTCCCCCACTTTAAAGGACCCTAAAACCTTGGCCCCAGCACTGATCACCACATTATTGCCGATGGTGGGGTGCCTTTTTCCTTTTTCTTTTCCTGTCCCCCCTAGGGTAACCCCTTGATAAATAGTTACATTATCTCCAATTTCCGCCGTTTCCCCAATAACCACCCCGGCGCCATGGTCGATAAATAAACCTTCCCCGATTTTTGCCCCCGGGTGGATCTCGATTTGCGTAAAGAAACGACCTAATTGAGAAATAAACCTAGCTAAAACATACCATTTTTTCTTATAAAAATAATGACTTACGCGATAAAACCATAAAGCATGAAGTCCAGGATAATTCAAAATAACTTCCAGCATGCTCTTTGCCGCCGGATCCCTTTCAAAAATAACCTGAATATCCCTCTTTAACCTGGCAAACATTTTATCCCCCCCAAGATTAGTGACTAGTGACTAGTGACTGGTGACTAGAAATAGTGGCTAGTTTTTAGTGGCTAGGATTGCGACCTACGCCGTTAGACAAATTATAAGTGCTTTCCCGTGTCATCAGTGTGCATTCGTGGTTAAAAAAAGCCTTTCATCTCTCACAGAGACGAAAGGCTTCGCGGTTCCACTCTGATTGAGTAATATGAATTACTTTCATATTACTCCCCTCTTATAGCCGTTAACGGAGCTACCCGTAAAAACCTACTAAGTTAGTGGCTAGTGGCTAGTGACTAACATTGCGACCTTCGGTCGCAGGGCAGTCAAATATCCGTTCGGTTTTTCGATTCCCGGGTGCACTTCACTTTTACTATGTCCTGGGTTTGCTCTCAGCCGGTGACAAACCCTCTCTGAAGGCATAAAATAAAAGCTACTCTCCCGTTCATTATCTTTTACTAAGCTTTTTTGTCTTATTTTAACCAGTTTAATCCCTAGTGTCAAGGTATGAATTCTTCCATTTATTTATGCAAAGTATTAGCTAATCTTTTTTCAATCAGTTCTTTGCCTAAAACAGGAATGATATAGTAGAGCTCCGGCCCATGCATTTGCCCGGTTAAAGCCACCCTGATGGGCATGTATACTTTACGTCCTCCCAGTTTAGACTCTTTAACGATTTCTTTTAGTGCTTTTTTCACTCCCTCAGGTTCTAAGGTATGCATTTCAGCTAATTTTGTTCGTAATAATTCAATAACCTGAGGAACCTGTTCTTCTTCAAGAACCGCCTTCGCTTCTTCATTTTCCAGTTCTACCTTTTCCCCGGTAAAAATAGGCATATAATCTAAAATTTCATTAAGAGAATGGAGTTTTTCCTGTACTGCGGTAACTATTAATTTTACCCATTCGTACTCTTTTTCGGTAAGTTCTGAGGGAAGATAGCCTGCCTTCTCCAATATGGGAATTGCAAGTTCTGTTAAACGCTCGATAGAAGTATGTCTTATATAATAACCGTTAATCCAGCGTAATTTCTCCATGTCGAAAACAGCCGGATTTTTAGCCACTCTGTCCAGGGAGAATTTCTGAATCAATTCTTCCATCGTAAATATCTCTTCTTCTTCCTGGGGGGACCAGCCTAAAAGGGCCAGAAAATTAACTACAGCTTCCGGTAAATAGCCCAACTCTCTATACTGAACAACAGAAGTTGCGCCATGCCGTTTGCTCATTTTTGTTTTATCTTTACCCAGAATCAAAGAGATGTGGGCAAATACCGGTTTTTCCCAGCCAAAAGCTTCATAAATCAGTATCTGGCGCGGAGTATTGGACAAATGTTCTTCAGCTCTGACCACATGGGAAATCTCCATTAAGTGATCATCAATAACTACCGCAAAATTATAAGTAGGAATACCATCAGATTTAACGATAACAAAATCTCCAATACCTTCGTTTTCAAAACGAACTGTGCCTCTTACCAAGTCTTCAATTACCACTTCTCCTGTTTCCGGCACCTTGAACCTTACCACAGGTTTGCGACCTTCCGCTAAAAACTTTTGTCTTTGTTCTTCAGTCAAATTCCGACAGCGCCCACTGTATTTGGGGGTTTCCCCTTTGGCCATAGCTTCTTGTCTATCTTTTTCCAACTCTTCTTCACTACAAAAACAATAAAATGCCTGTCCATTCTCAATTAACTGTTGGGCATATTTAGTATAAATATCTAAACGTTCCGTTTGACGATAAGGGGCAAACTTCCCGCCGATATCCGGACCTTCATCCCAGTCAATACCTAGCCATTTCAAAGAACTAAAAATATTTTCTTCCGATTCTTTGCTGGATCTTTCCAAATCAGTATCTTCGATTCTTAAAACCATTTCCCCCTTGTACTTGCGTGCTATCAAATAATTAAAAAGAGCGGACCTGGCTCCTCCTATATGTAAAGGCCCCGTAGGACTTGGAGCAAACCGAACTCTTACCTTTTCCATATTTCATACCTCCTTTAATTTAGTGACTAGTGACTTGTTACTAGTGACTAGAATCTCGCCCACTCGCTCACTCGCCCACTAATAGACTCAACTAATTAGTGGCTGGTTTTTAGTGGCTGGTGGCTAATATTACGACCTTCGGTCGTAAGGTTAAGGTTGAGGTTAAGGTTAAGTAATTGATTCACCCTAAGTTCAGAATGACATCACTCATGTCATCGCGAACGCAGTGAAGCAACCCCCTCCTTTAACGCACGACAGTAAACTAAAATATTTTACTTGAGCGGCTATAACGGAGAATCGGCTAAATAATCTTAGCGAAGCCGAAGTAATAAAAGCTGACCGGCAGATAGGACGTCGGCCGGAGTGCGAACTGGGCCATGGACGGCCCATTGAGCACGGTCAGCTTTTATCTGAGGCAAGCTTAGATTATTCCGATTCGGAGTTCTAGCCCAGCGAAAGTAAATATTTTCATGTAGGTGACCGACCACTAAACTATCTACCCTTGTTTAATAGTCGTAACCGCAAAGCTTGCCATTCCTTCACCTGTCCCCACAAAACCCAGACCTTCCGTAGTAGTCGCCTTAATATTAATCCGTTTTTTTTCAATATGTAATATTTCAGCAATATTCCTTTCCATTTGGGGAATGTAATGAGCTAACTTTGGTTTTTGGGCAACTATTGTAGCATCAATATTATTAACAATATAACCTTCATTTTGCAACAATTCTCCAACTTTATCCAGTAAAATTAAGCTGGAGATATTCTTAAATTGCTCATCATGATCAGGAAAATGTTTCCCAATGTCCCCTAGCCCTGCCGCACCCAACAGTGCATCCATTATGGCATGTACCAGCACATCTGCGTCGGAGTGTCCTAACAATCCCCAATCATACTCTATTTTTACGCCCCCTAAAATCAAAGGCCGTCCTTTCACCAGTTTATGTACATCATACCCGAAACCGATAAGCATTAACTGTTCTTCCTTTCGCAATATTAGTGACTAGTGACTTGTGACTAGTAGAATAGCTGTCTCTGATACACATCT
>DGEF01000022.1:25786-32241 GCA_002385805.1 Peptococcaceae bacterium UBA3933 | reverse complement strand
GGAACCGGGAGAACCCACCATCAGCACATTATGACCCCCGGCAGCAGCTACTTCTAATGCCCGCTTTGCCTCCCCCTGCCCTTTCACATTCTTAAAATCGTATTCTAAGTAAATTTCCGTTTCTAAAAGTTTTTGCAAATCAGGTGGTTTAATAGGTTCACAATTATCTTCGTTTTTTAAAAAATCCACCACTTGCGCAAGATTAGTGAAAGCATAGCTAGGGCTACCTCCCATGGCACTTTCTAAACCATTTTCTTGAGGGACAATTAATTTTTTGTTTTGTTGGGCTAATTCTAAAGAAATGGGTAATACTCCGTTTACTTTACGCAAACTGCCGTCTAATCCCAGTTCACCTAGAAATACTTTATTATAAAGGGATGAAATCTCTATTTGGTTAGTTGCGGCCAAAATTGCTATGGCTATGGGTAAATCAAAGCTGGGTCCTTCTTTTTTGATATGAGCAGGAGCTAGGTTAACAACTATCCTTCTTGGGGGAAAATCAAAACCTGAATTTTTTATAGCCGTCCTCACCCGTTCCTTACTTTCTTTGACAGCAGTGTCCGGCAAACCTACTATGTTCCAGTCAGGCAATCCCCCTGCCGCATCCACCTCTATTTCAATTTCATGCACCTTTAGCCCCATTAAAGCACAACTGTTCACTTTCGCCAGCATATCTTCCTCCAAAATAAGGAATTTTATAATAGAGTTATACATGAAAAGACAAATTCCTGCTTATATCGTAAAAAGAGCATACAAAAAGAGGGTTAATAGTCATACTATTAACCCTCTTCATAAAATTTAAAAATTATCTTTTAGTAATACCCAATGGCTTTCCGGTAGGCAGAATTACTCGGCCAAAGAAATTGTTTAAGAGGGTAGCGCCACAACCATAAAAACCTAACATGGAAATCGCTAATTCAGTATAAGCACCTAAATAGTGGGCAAATTCAGGCATAACACCAAAGGAGCCCATAGCTAAACCGATAAATAAGATATTAATTAGAAAAATAATTAAGAATAAAACTTTATTCAACTCAGCGGCTACTACGGTAAAGAAAAGGGAAAGGATTAAATAACCAATGAACACAAACCCTAATTGTTTGCCATCAGCGGCCGCAGCTAAGTTCTCACCAAAAACACCTGCACCAATAAGCCAGGAAAATGCCATAGATACCCAGAATAATCCATAAGCAGCAAAAGCCGTTGTACCAAAAAGATTTTCCCTTTTAGCATCCTCAACACAAGCAAATAATTGAGCACAGCCCCCTAAAAAAAATGCCCAAGGTATTAAATAAGAAGTACCGGAAGTAATGCCTAATTTCTGGGATGAAGCTACTAAAGTAACAAGAGCTAAGCCAAACAAACCTACTGAAGAAGGATCAGTATTTACTAATTTAACTTTTCTTAATTCACTACTCAATTTACACCCTCCTAATTAAATTCTAATCAAATCATCTCAAACAAATTATTAAATGAAAATTAAAATCTTTCTATCTAATTCACACCCCCCATTTCATTCTAAAAACCCCAGTAGACTGGTGGTTGGTTTTGCACAAAACTTTTTTCGACTTTTTTCGCAAAACCTTTGTTACTATTCAACAATCTTTTAAAAAATCCTTCCGCTGAAAAAAAATACCACATAAAAAATATTAAATTAAAAAAAATTATTGAAAACATTTACGGCAACTTTAGTCAACCCTTCGCCTTTGCCGTCATTTCTTTTTTCACAAAAAAAAATTCTAAATACTGTTTTATTCAGTATTTAGAACTTAAAAATATGGGTAAAGTCCTTTCTTAAAATGTACATATACCGCTCCACTCTTGAAATCTATACAAAAGATAACTAAATAAAGATTCATCTCTATACACATCATACTCCAAAGTATAAATTCCACCTTGATTGAACCAGAGTTTTTCAAAGTAGTCTCTGGCTTCTTTCATTATCTCCATGTCATGATTTCCAGTCACCTTTATATTGCTTTCCAAATTAAAATCACCAATATTTCTTTTGGTTAGATTAGCTGAACCACCTAAAAGGACAGTCTCTTTATCTTTTTCAATCATTACTAATTTTGAATGAAACTGTTCACCATTTGTGTTATACCACTTTATTTTTATCTTCTCCTTAGATTTTTTCTTTAATTCATAAGCCACAGGTCGATTGGGAATACCGTTTTTTTCTCGACCAAAAGCATCTTTATTGGCATCCAAAATTATTCGAATTTCTACATCCCTTTCAGCTGCTTTAAGCAATTCTTTGATAATATCTCTGTCTGAAAGATAAAATACTCCCATATTTATCAGATTATTGGCTTTAGTATCTCTTATTTCCTGAATTAAGTGCTGTTTAATTTTGCCTTCTGTCAAAACTCGGATATTTAACCCGGTTTCTATATTTTCCTGCCGGGAAGTAGCTTCAACAGCTAATGTGTTAAATACATCACTATCAAAACCGGACAATTCCGCCACAGCTTTTTCCGTTTCTATTAAATCTTCAATAATCTCTTTTCCCTTTACCACAAAGGCAATATTTGAGTGAAAAGCACTGGCATCATGGGGATTCAAAGAAGTAACAATTGCTTCTTTTTCGGTAATTATCACTTTCCTGTGATTTGCTTTAAAATTGATTAATTCAAGATAAGATCGCAAAGTAACCATAGGCGAGTCAGGGCTAAAGGGATTAGGGAGCCACCCTTCTTCCGGTGATCTAAACCATTGAAGAACAGCACGCCAAAAGCCTGAATAAACTGGATTGGGATCTCTTAATGAAGTCAAATCCGTATAAACTAAAGGAACTCCTGCTTTTTCTAAACGATGTAAATGTTTGGGAGAATAGGACCCATAAAAACTATTAATAGGATCAGTTAAAACAATTATTTTTATAGTCGGATTCTGCTTCTTTTTCTCTATTAAAGCATCAACTAAAACTGCAGAAATCTTCGGGTATTGATTAGTTCGTTCATAGTCATCATTAAATAAAAACATATCCAGTATAATGAACTCTTCTGCGGTTTTAATCATTGATAATATTCTGTTTAATATGACTTGTTCCAATACGGTATCATTAGCTTTCCGATAAGTCAAATCCGATAAAAATTCTACTTCTCCCCTCCGCAACTCTCCTTCAAATGAGATTCCTTCAGGCAATGGTTTATTATATCCATACAAAGAACAAATAAAAATCACTATTAAAATCAAGGCAGTTAAACTACGAAAAAACGTTTTTTTTGATTTAAGGATATAAAGATTTTTTTCAATTGATAAAGAAAACATGGTCTACTCCCTTCTTTAATAATACTTGTTAAATAATAAAAAAACTGGTTAACCTGACCGTAACTCCCACCTTTTACATAATGAAATAATGAAGAAGATTATTTATAATAAAATAATTATCTTTAATAATAAGGGTGTAGAAATTTGGGGAAAAATACAAAAAATAGAAAAACTTATGTTATTTGCTACACCTAGCTTTTTATTTATCTCTTCTTTTCTTATGTTTTTCTCTTACCGTGAAAACGTTCCGGCAGGTTTTTGGAAAAATAGGATAAAGTTTATTTTCATACCCTATATTATCTGGAGTTTACTTTACACTTTAATATTGAGTTTATTATATAGGAACACTTGGCCTACACTTGAAAAAATAATCTTAAACATTTTAACAGGACAGTTTCATATATATTTTATTCTAATTGTCGGCCAATTCTATCTTATATTTATCTTATTCCAAAGAATAAAACAAAGAGAAAAATTTTTACAATTACCTGCACTAATATTAATATTTTTGTTTAACTTTATTTATCTGTTTATCTTTACCTATTACTCTTCACCTTACGATATCTTAGACTTACTCTGGAAAAGATATTATTTATTCTTTCCTGCCTGGATATTTTACTTTTTCTTAGGAGGATATCTAGCCTATAACTTTGAACGATTTAAAAACTGGTTAAGAAAAAATGGTAATCTTATTAATATAATTACCATTTTAACCATAATATTTACCCTAATTACTGTGAATCGGCCAGTGACTTCCAAAAGACCGGAAATTTTAATTTTTGCCACTGGTATGATTCTTTATTTGTTTCACTTTACTTATAAACTTGAGAAAGAAATTCCCTTTATTACATTAATAAGCCGCTTTTCTTTCGGTATTTATCTTAGCCACCCTTTATTTTATAACTTACTGCATCAGTATTATCTGGGAGTACACCCCTGGCTGTTTTTTGGGATTAGTTTGGGATTGCAATTAGGAGGAGGTTTAATTTTAACTTATCTAATAAGTAGCATTCCTGGTGGTCAATATGTAGTTGGTAAAATACAAAAATCCAACCGGAAAACAAGCACCTCTATTGATAAAAGCATTAAGGTTGATAATTGGCTGCAAAATATAAGCAACCTGTAAACAAAAAAAGTATCCTGATACCTCTGCCGTCTCATAGCTAAGGTATTAGGATACTTTTAAAATATTTTATAGTTTTCCTAAAGCAAATTCAACAGCGGAAATAGCATGAATAGTTGTGGTATCAAAAATAGGAATATTAACATCTTCTTGCTTTAAAAGTAAAGGTATTTCTGTGCAGCCTAAAACCACTCCCTCAGCACCTTTTAATACCAAATTATATATTATTTTTTTATACTTCTCTTTAGAAACCTCATTTATTACACCCTTACATAATTCCTGAAAAATAATATCATGAATTATTTCCCTTTCTTTTTCATCTGGGATTACTACATCAATATTATATTTTTCTTTTAATACCTTTTTATAAAAATCTTCTTCCATAGTAAATTTAGTTCCCAGTAAACCAACTTTTTGTAATCCTTTTTCAATAATTTTTTTCCCTGTTGCATCTGCTATATGTAAGACTTTTAATCCCACCCTTTTTTCAATATCATCGGCCATTTTATGCATGGTATTAGTACAGATAACAATAAAATCAGCACCGCCTTTTTTAAGCTTATATGCACAATTAACCATAATATCAGTTAACTCATCCCAGTTGTTTTGATGTTGTAATCTTTCAATTTCCTGAAAATCTACAGAATACATCAAACATTGTGCAGAATGAAGTCCACCAAGGTTTAACCTTATAGTTTCATTGATAATTCTGTAATATTCCAGTGAGGACTCCCAACTCATACCTCCTATTAAACCAATTGTTTTCAAAAAAACCTCCCCTTCCTCAACTCTTACACTTTTTTCTTTACAACCCATTATTTCCAATTACTAATCAATATCATACATAATCCCTTATTCTTTGCACATTATATCAATATCAGAAAAATGAGGGGTTAGAAAAATGTTTGGTTTTTTGAAAGACAAGCTTTTATTGAAAAGAACTTCCGGGAAAAACCAAAAGAAAAAAGAAAATATAAGCCTAGAAGACGAAAGCTTAAAAACCAATGAAGAAAACACACCGAAAGAAACATATCCGGAAGACAGCTTTATAAAAATTCCTATAGTTGAAACAGCACCCCGCAACAATCAACAGATTGCCAGGGGTGTAAAAGATAGGTTGTCTTCCAATCTGGAGTATAACGTACAAAAAATCAGAGAGCGAATCCCCAGTCCCAATCTTATTTTTGAACAAGTACAACTTGGTGTCAATTACCAAAAAAAAGTAGTAATCTCTTATTTAAAAAACATTGCCAATCCCGATCTGGTAAAACAGGTGAAAAAAAGAATACATAAGGTTAAATCTACCGCTGTTTTAGATTCCAGCTTTATTGAACGAAGTATAGAAGACTCTAGCTTAAGCCCCTTCCCCCAGGTAGAAATCACCGACCGGCCTGATACCGTTGAATCAGCCTTATTGCAGGGGCGAATCGCCATTATCCTGGAAGGTAGTCCGGACCTGCTTTTGGTACCTACCACCTTTTTTGATTTAATGGATGTCCCTGAAGACGCATTTCGTCGCTGGTTTTTTGCCTCCAGTTTTTTTCGGGTAGCCAGATTTATTATGTTTCTTTTGGCTCTCTGCTTACCCGGATTCTACATAGCTTTAACTTCTTATAATATCGAAATGATTCCCACCAAGCTTTTGACAATCTTACTGGCTAACCGGGAAAATGCAATTTTTCCTATTTACTTTGAAACTTTTTTAATGATGGGTATTGTGGAAGCTATTAGGATAATGGTCTTACGGATGCCTACTCAGTTAGGAGCAACTATTGCCCTTTTTGGAGGAATAACCTTAGTGGGAGCGGGGCTGTACGCAAATATCATCTGTGCACCGATAGTTATTATTGTTACATTAACTATTATTTCCTCCTATGCCATACCTAATATTGACTTGCGTTCAAGTGTCCGGATTATACAATTTTTTACTATGATCTTATCTACATTTTTAGGCCTATTTGGATTTGCCGTAGCATTTTTTTTCATTTGCGTTCACTTAGTTACTTTAAAATCCTTTGGTATTCCTTACCTGGCCCCTTTAGCTCCTATTGAAGCAAGT
>DGEF01000022.1:22102-25629 GCA_002385805.1 Peptococcaceae bacterium UBA3933 | reverse complement strand
AAACCCCAAAATTATACGGAATCAAAAATTAAAAATCAGGAAGGAGAAAACAAAGATAGGATTGACAGGCTTGATCCCCGAGTGCTGGGTATTATTCTGATAGTGGCAATAATCGAAGTGGATTTCGCCACCTTTCCCCGGCATGTAGTTAATATTGCCGGAGAAACTGCCTGGCTTTCTATGTTGATAGGAGCAGCTTTAGTAATTATAACTCTCGTAATATTAATAAAGCTGGCCTCATTATTTCCCCGGGATAATTTCTTTACATACTGTTCAAAGGTTTGGGGAAAGCCAATAGGTACATTAATTAATATAGGTTATCTGGTTTTCTGGTTTCTCTTTGTCTCTATCCTTTTACAGGATACAGCCAATATGAACCAGGGTATATTTTTACCTACAACACCTTCCATGATACCCCTTATCCTAATTTTAATCGCTGTTATTTATTTAGTTGCCTATGGTATTACCAATGTTATCCGATTATATCAATTATTACTTCCTTTTATAGTTTTACCGTTAATATTAGTGGTTGTCTTAATGATAAGATCTATTGATTTAACCAACTATCTTCCCTTTTTAAGTAATGGTATACTGCCGGTATTTAAAGGGGCCCTTGTCTTTTTAGGTGCCTTTCAAGGTTTGGAAATTATCTTATTTGTTGCACCCTTTGTTACCAATATTAATAAGGCTTATCTGCCGGCAATACTTTCTATTTTATTCCTAATGTCTCTTTTGCTAGGAATTGGCTCAGGTAGTATAGGAATTATGGGGGTAGAAAATATTAGAGAAACAGTACTCCCTAGTATTACTATGCTGTCCTTAATTGAGCTACCCGGTTTTCCTGTAGAAAGGTTTGGTTTATTATTGACTTTACCCGTTATCCTGGGTATTTTTAGCAGCCTGGCTGTTTATATCTATCTGATTTCCTTTGCTCTAATAGATTTCTTTAAGATAGAACGAAGAAAAACGGTTATTTCAATAGTAGCTGTTTTGAGCCTTATTATCATATATTTTATTCCTGATCTAACTTGGACCATGAAATTACGTGAGATTTTAATCCACCTTACCCTATTGTTTATTTTGGTTATACCTCTACTTACTTTGATTTCGGCCAAGATCCGCGGTCAGGGGGAATTAAAATGAAAAAGATAATTCCAGGTTTATTATTATTTATTATCTTACCCTTTTTTCTAACTAGTTGTTGGGATATCCGAGACATTAATAACCGGGCTTTTGTGGCTGCTATAGGTCTGGATTTGCCTGAAGACCCAACCCAAAAGTACCAAGTAACTTTTCAGTTTTGGGACCCTATAAAAATTCTGCGGAAAAATGAAACAAATACCATAACGGAAAAGGTAGAGGCCCAAAGCATCAACCAAGCTGTAGAATTAATGCAAGCCCGGTTATCCAAAACAATAACTTTTACCCATCTACAGCTCCTGTTAGTTGGGGAGGATTTAGCCAGAACAAAAAATTTCCAAGACCTGGCCAATTTTTTTCTAAAGAATTCGGAAATTGCCTTAAAGCTAAGATTGAATTTTATACAAGGAAAAACGGCTTATGAAACCTTAAAATCCCAACCAAAGCTGGGTAAAAATATTACAGATAAACTTATTGATATGTCCCAATTAGAAAAAAAATTTTCTTTACCGAGAACCAGTGCTTTTTATTATTTCCTCTCTGACTTGAGAAAAACAGAAGGAACAGCTTTAGGCTCTCGAATAGTTCTACCGGGAGAGTTTCTTATTCGAAATGGAGGAGCTGTTTTTGGAGACTGGAAACTAAAGGGTTTTCTAAGCGCCGAAGAAGCCCAGGCGGCTAACTGGCTGGTAGAGGATACTCAAGCCATAGTAGTTGGTTCTACCCCTGAGGGAACATATACTTATCATTCTAAAATAAGCAGGTTGAATATGGAAATTACCGAAATGCCTAATGGTTTGCCTAAATTCACTGTAAACCTGAAATTAATCGGCAGCATTGTTGAAGAAGAAGGAAAACACCTTGATCTTAGTCAGTCAGAAAACATTGAAAAAATGGAAATACTTTTTTCCCAGGTAATTGCCGAACAGGTAAAAAACGCCATACATAAATCACAAAAAGAATTCGGAATTGACTATTTAGGGTTTGGCAAGGTTTTAAAGGAAAAAAGGCCAAAGATATATGAGAATATCGATTGGCAGAAACAATTTCCTCACATCCCCATAGAGGTTTCAGTAAAAGCCCAGGTGAAAAGGTTCGGCTTAATAAAATAACTTTATAGGGATACCAGAGAAGCTAATTTAATTACCGTACTTAAGAGAAGGTTGGCTACAGGTAATACAAAATAACCTGTAAGCCCTGTAATAATCAATAACATTAAAATTAAAGGCCCATATCCTTCTAAAGTATAGAGAAAATTTGCTTTTGAACGGGGTAACAGCCAGGCTAGTATTTTAGAACCATCTAGAGGTGGAACAGGTAAAAGGTTGAAGGCAGCTAAATAGATATTAATAATAATTAAATTATAAAGAAACTGTCGGCCTAACCCACTCCGGAAACCCCAGTAATTAAAGATAAGAGCAGCCACAAAAGCAACTAAGACATTGGCTAACGGGCCTGCTAAAGCTACCAACATCATACCCTGACGCCGGTCCCCTTTAAAATAAAAGGGGTTTACTTCTACCGGTTTCGCCCAGCCAAAACCGGTTACCAGTAAAAGCAAAGCACCTAAGGGGTCTAAATGGCTGATAGGGTTTAATGATAAACGTCCTGTAACTTTTGGGGTAGGATCACCTAACTTATAAGCAACCCAACCATGGGCTGTTTCATGAAAAGTAATAGCGATTAGGACTACGGGAATTAATATTAATAATCTTTCTATAGTAAAATTTGTTAACACAAAAGTACCTCACTTTCCTTGTAGATTGTACAGGTAATAACTGTATTTTATTTTCTACTATAACATATCCCTATGCATAAAAAAAGGATGGTTTTCCATCCTTTTATAAAGCAACTTTATTCAACTTTTTTAAATCTTTCAACCTTTCCGGTATTATATCGTTGCGAAGTAAATCCTCGTAACTTTCCCTTTTTACAACTAAATCTGCCTGACCGTCTTTAACAAAAACCACCGCCGGGCGACCAATTTTATTATAATTACTGGACATGCTATAACAATAAGCACCTGTAGAGCTTACAGCTAAAAGATCCCCGCTTTTTACAACCGGCAACTCAATGTCCCAGATTAACATATCCCCGGATTCACAGCATTTTCCAGCAATAGAAACAACCTCTTCTTTTTTATCTAAAGCCCGGTTGGCTAACATGGCCTCATATTTAGCCTGGTATAATGCAGGCCTGATATTATCTACCATACCACCGTCTACGGAAACATATTTGCGCACATTGGGAATATCCTTTATAGCACCGATGGTATAAAGAGTTGTACCTGCTGTACCTACAATAGAACGACCGGGTTCAACTATTACCTTAGGTTTAGGTAAGCCTAATTCACTGGCTTTCTGGGCTACACTATTCATAATCGTATC
>DGEF01000022.1:0-21848 GCA_002385805.1 Peptococcaceae bacterium UBA3933 | reverse complement strand
GTAAAGATTATAAATTTCCCGGGCAAAATTCATCATTACATCAATGGTATGCTCAAATGATTTCAATTCAAAAATCTGAGAACCTATATGGCAATGAATGCCTACTAACTCCAGATTTTTTTTGGTTAAGGCCTTGTGAATGGCTTCTTTAGCTTGCCCTGTCTCCAAAGGAAAGCCAAATTTAGAATCAATTTGACCGGTTTTTATATACTCATGGGTATGAGCATCAATGCCCGGAGAAACGCGAATTAAAATTTTCTGCTTTATATTTTTTTCTTTAGCTATTTCATCCAAAAGGTCTAATTCATAAAAACTGTCGACGACTATTCTGCCTATCTTATTACTTAGAGCCAGCTCCAATTCCTCAATACTTTTATTATTCCCATGAAAGTAAATCTTTTCCATAGGAAAATCAGCTTTTAATGCTGTATATATTTCGCCGCCAGAAACCACATCTAAACCTAAACCTTCTTCTTCGATTATTTTGCACATAGCAAGTGTTAAGAAGGCTTTACTAGCATAAATTACAAGAGCATTTTTATATTTCCTGGTAAAAGAATTATAATAATCCCGGCAAATTTCTCTAATATGTTCTTCATCCATAATATACAAAGGAGTACCAAATTTGCGGGCTAAATCCACCGTACTACAACCACCTATCTCTAAGTGGCCTTTCGAATTTATACACATAGTACCATGTAAGCGCATTAACCTAATCAATCCTCCCTATTTACAATCTAGAAAAACATACCTAGAACTATTTCTTCACTATAGTATAATAAGGATATCTTTAATTTGTTAAATATAAAAAAACCAAGGGCAATATGACCTTGGTTTTAGTCAGATCACACCCCCAATCCCCCTTCAATGAGATAGTGCTCCACCTAAGGTCGTGGGAAAACCATAGGTGACAGTCCTGTACTTATTCAGTACAGACCCAGCCTAATAATCGGGAAAATTATTAGACTTCGGCGAAAACCCCTTTCTGACCAATTCATTAAATTTCCCCTTTTCCTTGGCCATACTCTTGATTTTCGCGCCTCTACCTCATCTCGGTGAGATGAGGTATCTTATTTAATTTTCGTCATTATAACATGCTGTAAACTTCCCTGTCAATATGTACTTCCCACTGTTCGCTGTTTTTAGTTTGCTACCTTTGTCTGAAGAGCATCTGTCCATTTGTTACATTTATCACCCCAGCGGGCTGTTAAATTACCGTCAATATATAATTCAATAACTTCACAAATATTAGGACACCCATGACAATCAAAGGAAGAGGTAGTAAACTGAGATTCAATAAGATTAAAACCTTTAAAATTAGTTCTCTCCTGTTTTACTATGGCTTCTTTGGCTAAAATAGCCGCACCTAAAGCTCCCATTACATTAAAATAACGGGGGACTATTACTTCCGTGTTTAAAGCTTTTTCGAAAGCTACCTTGATCCCAGGATTGGCTGCAACTCCGCCCTGGAATAATACCGGTGGCTTAATATTTTTCCCTTTACCTACATTATTTAAATAATTTCTTACTAAAGCCTGACACAATCCGGCAATAATATCCGGCAAACTGTGCCCTAATTGTTGTTTATGAATCATATCACTTTCCGCGAACACTGAACACCTTCCCGCAATCCGGACAGGATTTTTAGCTTGTAAAGCCAATTGAGCAAATTCTTGAATAGATAATCCCATTCGCGCAGCCTGTTGGTCTAAAAAAGAGCCGGTCCCTGCTGCACAGACTGTATTCATGGCAAAATCGGTAACCACACCATTTTCTAAAATAATGATCTTGGAATCCTGCCCGCCTATCTCCAAAACTGAGCGTACATCAGGAACTTGTTGAGCTGCAGCTACCGCATGGGCGGTTATTTCATTTTTTACTACATCTGCTCCTACTAAAAAAGCTGCTAGCTGACGACCGCTTCCCGTGGTTCCTACTCCAGCAATCTTTTCCTTCTTGGGCAGTCTAGGATAAAGCATCATTAATCCTTTTTTTATACTTTCTAAAGGACGGCCTTGGGTCCTTAAATAAATACTTTCAATGACATTATGTTCTTCATCAATCACCAGTAAATTAGTACTTACTGAACCCACATCAATACCAAGATACAAACTCACCGAGCTAACCTCCTTTGAGTCTCCAACTGTCTCCTGATTAAGTCTACAAATGCCTCAATCCGCGTAATCAAACCCGCTTTACCAGAATGTTCATCAAGATAAATTGTTAAAATAGGTATCTGACAATCCTCTTTAACTTTACCTAAAATATTATGGGCCACTATTTCCGGCATACAGGTTAAAGGAGCAAGCTGAATTAAGCCATGATATCCTTCCTGAGAAAATCCCACAGCGTAACCTACTGTTTCCCAACCGTGGCCTCCTACAAAATAATTTAGATAAGGTTTGGCCAAATCACGAAAAGGTTTTATATTTTCATCAGTAATTAAATTTTTTAAAAGATGACTGCTAATCCACTCACTTAAATACAGAGAACGGGTTACTTCTACACCTAGTTTGCCTAACTCTTTTTCAATATCTAAGTTTACAAAAGGCTCCAAAAGGGTATAAATCTCACCTATCAGACCAATTTTTATAACTTCCCTATCTGATTCTATTGGAACCTGGTCCAGTTTTAATAAACTTAAACTTGTAGCTTCTTCCAGGGTAGAAAAGCTCTGAGCATTATCAATAGAATTTAAAGCATGCTTATAAATCATATCTACCGTACCAGGTTTCTTTTCTAAAGGCCTTAATTTTTGTACTTTACGCTCCACCATGTCTACCGCATAGGATTTACGATAGGCAAATTTAATAGCTTCCATGACCTTCCACCAGGAATTGGAACCGATAATTCTTTTAACCCTGGCAATAAATTGTCCGAAATGTTTATCAGGTGGTTCTAAAACTAAGGTTTCAAAATCATAACCTAAATCTTGTAAAATTTCTTTTTCAACTTGAGCATATAAACCAAAACGACAGGGGCCTACCCCTCCTGCCATAATAATGGTATCTGCACCTAATTCACGTGCTTCAATAAAGTTACCCAGATTTATTTTTAAAGGTAGACAAGCAAACTCTGGACTGTATTTCACACCTAACTCCAGGGTTTTCTTCGTAGAAAAAGGTGGTACTACTACTTCTAAATCTAGATACTCCAACAAACCTTTAACTGGTATATACATGTTTCCCATATGAGGAAAGGTTAATTTCACCCTTATCCCACCCTTCGCATAAGCAAATCATAAAAAGCTTCCAGACGAGTATTAATTCCTGCCTCACCTGTATGTTCATCAATGGTTAAATTTAATAAAGGTTTATCCTTTACGCCCTTAAGATAGTGTTGAATGATGCTTGCGGTCATGGAATCAGGACCACAACCAAAAGAACTCATGAGAATAAAACCTGCTATCTCTTCCTGTTTACTATAATAAAAAACCGAACCTAGGGTATTCTTGGAAAATTCCCAAAATATCCTTTTCGGATAGGATTTTGCCTCTTTATTGATAATCCAGGGAGAAAGCATTTCTGTAGTAACAACCTTAATATTTAATTTGGCCATTTTTTCTATTAGGTACATACTTAAATATTGGTCATAAATAATATACTCATGTCCTAATAAGACTACCTTTAGCGATTGGGAGTAAGTAGGTTTATAGTAAATATTTAACTGAGCTGGAATCTCTTCTTCCAACCAGGTTTGTTTATATGTACTTAATTCACTAAGACCTTTTTGCCAGGCTAGAGATACCTTCAAAGGGTTAGAAGAAAACAACCTTCCTACTTCCCAAACTTTTTTCCATAAATATTTATCCTGCTTAGTTAAATCTATAGTAGGAGCGATTAAATTAGGCAAATCAGGTATACTGGCCTTTAACATATCAGGAATCCCTAAAAATTTAGGGCAGGTAAATTCCTTTCTTTCTACACTAACTAAACGGGGAACGAAAATATAGTCAACTTTATCTTTTAAATATTGTACATGTCCGAAATAAACTTTTACTGGTAAACAAGCTTCATCTACCACAGATTTTATCCCCTGTTCTACAATAAGAGGATTAGTAGGAAGAGAAAAAACTACTTTAGCTCCTAAACTTTCAAAAAAAGTCTGCCACAGAGGGAAATATTTAAAATAGGCTAAAGAACGGGGTATCCCAACACGAATCATGATTTTCCTCCTTAGTAAGCTAAATAAATAACACATTTAACATTTTTTACATAATTTTGGTTTTTTATACCCTTAAGAAAGAAAAACCTGCGTGCGCAGGTTTTTCAGCTTTTTTTCCTCTGCCATTTGAACTTAGGATTTGGTTTGCCGGCAGGTGCCGGAATAGCGCCCCCCTTTTGTCTTGTCTTATCAATAGGTTTTAACATAGAAGGCCTTATATTTTGGATAGGTACTGGAGACCTGACTATAACCGACTTTATTCCCCGCCAATCGAAAGGAATTAAAGGCCAGAGATAAGGAACACCAAAGGATTTGGTAAAAGCCAGGAAAAGAAATACTAAAATAACACCACCTATAAATCCCCATAAACCCAATACCGCTGTACTAATTAAAAGGAAAAACCTTATATAGCGGTTGGCCAAACCTAACTCATAACTGGGAGTAGCAAAGGTACCTACTGCCGCTAAAGCTCCATAAAGTATAACCTCTGGGGCAAACAGTCCGATATTAATGGCTATTTCCCCGATCATAAAAGCGGCTATTAAACCCAAAGCCGTAGCTAAAGGAGAAGGGGTATGGATAGCAGCCATTCTGATTAAATCAATACCTACCTCCACTAAAAAAATCTGAAATAATAAGGGAACATGTCCTGTTTCTTTAGGCCCAATAAATTTTAGACCTGAAGGTAATAATTCCGGTTGAACGGAAAAAAGATACCATAAAGGTAAAATGAAAAGGGCAGAAATAATACCGAAAAATCTAACCCACCTTAGATATACACCGATACTGGGGCTTTGTCGGTATTCTTCAGCATGTTGTACATGATGAAAATAAGTTGTAGGTAAAATGATTACACTGGGTGAAGTATCTACGATTAATAAGATATGTCCTTCTAATAGATGAACTGCTGCCACATCAGGTCTTTCCGTATACCTAACCTTAGGGAAGGGGTTCCAATAAGACCCGGGAACTATTAATTCTTCAATGGATTTCTCAGCCATGGGTAATCCGTCAATATTGATAGACTGGAGTTTATCTTTAATGCTTTCAATTAAATCAGGATTAGCTATATCTTCCAGGTAACTGATGATCACATCACTGCGCGAACGCCGTCCCACCTGAACCAATTCCATTCTTAGACGGGGATCCCTTATCCGCCGCCTGATTAAAGCGGTATTAAACACAAGAGTCTCTACAAAACCATCCCGTGAACCTCTGCTTACCCTTTCAATATCCGGTTCTTCCGGACCCCGGGCAGGATATTCCCGGGCATCAATAATAATCCCTTGATTTAAACCATCGATTAAGAGAGCAATACTACCGGATAAAACTGCAGTTATTATCTGATCCAATTGATCGGTGGGATCTGTTTCAAGATAGTTTATATACTTATCCTGTAGCTTTTCTAAAAGATTAACCCCTAACTCTTCTCTTTCAATACGAGAAAGAGTCTTCATAATCCACAACATAATATCATCTTTAGCAAAACCGTCTATAAAATACAAAGCCGCTTTTTTCCCGCCAATACTTAAATCCCGTCGCATTACATCAAAACTTTTATCTACACCTAATTCCCGATCCAAAATCTTAATATTTTCTTCTAGTTTCTTATTAACTTCAATATCCTGTTTTTTATCTAATTCACCCATTTACCTTCCTCCATAGGATAAGATAAATTGTAAAGCCCGGGTAGTTATTTTAGCCCCCAGGTAATAAGCATCCTTTCCTTTCATTTTTCCAATATCACCAATTCCCACAATAACGGGAATCTCCAACTCTTCCAAAACATCTACAGTATCCCCAGAAATATTTTTAGTATTAACCAGAGGTGTACCGTTTTTATCCACTGCCCCGGAAATTATTTCTCCTTCTTTTGTAATTGCAAAATCGCATTTAATACCTGACACTTCGGTATTAGAGGCAACCGCCAAAGCTCCAATAACTTCAATTTGAGGATGTTTAGCTACAACCTCTAGAGCTTTTTCTCCTTTCCCTTTTTTAGGGTGACCCCTATCATCAAACATGACTACAACCGGATCATGCTCTGCCTGTAAAATAAGTTTGACAATCTGTTCTCCCGTCAAGGGTGTTGGATTCCCCGCTGATGCAGAAATGGTCCGAGCCCCAACATTTTTGGCGGCGATTTCAATAGTTTTCCGGGCAATGCTATCCCCATCGGTAACAACAATTACTTTGCGCCTCATTATTATCCCTTGGGATTAAATATAGTCGAAATAGCAAAACCAAACATAATAGCCGCAACTATGCCCACAGAAGTAGCCTCCAAGCCACCGCCAATAGCTCCCAAAAGGCCTTTTGTTTTAACACCTTCAATGGCGCCTTGAGCCAAGGCATGTCCAAATCCTGATAAAGGAATGGTAGCTCCTGCCCCTGCCAATTTTACTAAAGGTTCATATAAACCAAGGGCACTGATAAAAGCGCCGGTAGTAACATAACCTACCAAAACATGAGCCGGAGTAATGACAAAAGGAGTTAAATCCATGATTAATTGACCGATCACACAGATTAGGCCACCGATTAAAAAAGCCATAGGTAGATTGTCAAACATCCTTATCCCTCCTTATTTATCCTCTGAATTAAAACACCGTGGGCTATACAGGGAATAGTTTCCCCCTGCTGAGTACTGGTGGGACTGAGTAAAGCACCGGTAGCCACAAAGAGGATATTATTTAATTTCCCCTCTAAAAGTTGTGGCAAAAAGTAAGCAGCCAAAACACTGGCGGAACAACCACATCCGCTTCCTCCTGCATGAACATCCTGACTGGGGTCATAAATCAATACTCCACAATCGGTAAATTTAGCTGAAATATCAAATCCCTTTTGTAATACTAATTCCTCACATAAAATGCGTCCTATATTACCCAAATCTCCTGTTACGATCAAGTCAATATCCTCCGGTTTCCTGCCTGTATCTTGAAAATACCGGACGATAGTATCAGCGGCTGCCGGAGCCATGGCTGAGCCCATATCCATTGCGTTAGCCACACCCATGTCGATAACTCTACCAACTATTCCTTGGGTAATAACTATTTCAGAGAAAGATGAAGGTTCTTCTAATATAAAGGCACCGCTTCCTGTTACTGTCCACTGAGCGGTCATGGTTCTCTGAATACCCTGTTCCGTTGGATACCGCAATTGGCGCTCCGCAGTCTCGTGATGACTGGAAGCAGCTACTCCAACTCGTTGTGCAAAACCACCATCGATAATCATAGAACCGATAATTAGGCCCTCCACTAAAGTGGAACAGGCTCCATAAAGACCTAAAAAAGGAATCCCTAGAGCCCTGGCGGTAAAGTTAGCACAGATAATCTGGTTCAGGAGATCACCTGCTAAAAAGAAATCCAAGTCTTCTAAATGATAATTTCTTTTAGCTAAAGCAATCTCTAAACTATGCTGCATCATTTTTTGTTCTGCTTTTTCCCAAGATTTTTCTCCATCTAAGTCATTTTCCAAAACATAATCAAAACCTTTACCTAAAGGACCTTTTCCCTCCATTGGTCCTACAATACTGGCGAAAGAAGAAATGGCTACAGGGATATGAAAATTTAATGTCTGTTTTCCCAATCTTTTTGTCTGCATGCAAAATCACCCTTACATGGTGATATAAGTAATTAAACCTATAATTACAGAGGTTAATGTACCGTAAAGAATAACCGGTCCGGCAATTGTAAATATCTTTGCTCCTACACCATAAACATAACCTTCCCGTTTAAACTCTAACGCAGGGGAAACAATAGAATTGGCAAAGCCTGAAATGGGAACCATAGAACCTGCTCCACCTACCTTGCCTATTTCATCATAAACGCCCAGTCCTGTAAGGAGAGCACCTAAAAAAACCACAGTTATTGAAGTTGCCGTACTTGCTTCTTTAAAAGTTAATCCTTGCCAGATGTAGAAATTAAGTAATATTTGACCAAGAGAAGTAATTGTTCCCCCTACTAAAAATGCCGCAATAGTATTTTTTAAAACAGGAGGCTTGGGGGCAGATCTTTTAATCAGACTTCGATAACGAAGCTGCTGATATTTAGAAATTAAATTTTGCTGATCAATGATCCGGTTTCTAATCTGCCTATACTTCCTTCTTTCTTCATGTGTTTCCGCCTTAGCTTCCAGAAAAATCGCCTGTTGATAATCTTTTTGCAGTTCTTTTGTTAATCCCTGGATCTCCGTATCTGATTTATCTTTTAAATTTACCAGCATTTTTTCCCGACTGTTAATTTTCATAAGTAATTCCTGTTCTGTCAACACAATCACCTCTTTAGGTATTATTTTCAGCTAAACTAAGAAATATGCGAAAAAAGAAAGCCACCTTCTCAGGTGACTTTGTCCTTTACATTTCATTTGTCTTCCAAAAGCTTTTTTATCCTTTTCAGAGCCTGTCTTTCAATCCTGGAAACCTGGACTTGAGATAACCCTACAACTTCTGCTACTTCTGATTGAGTTTTATCCTGGAAAAACCTTAATATTAAAACCTCCCTTTCTTTAAGGGGAAGTTTGGCTAAAACCTCTTTTAAAGCCAGTTTATCAAACCAAGGCGGTTCTTCCTCTGTATCTTTTGTTAATTGGTCTAAGACATAAATAGGATCACCATCATCTTGATATAATGTCTCATGAATAGAGGTAGGTGTCTGCACAGATTCTAAAGCAGTAACTATATCTTCTACGTCTAAGTCTAAAACCTCCGCTATTTCACTAATCTTTGGTTCACGTCCTAACTCCTTTTGAAGTATTTCCCGGTATTTATTCACTTTATAGGCAGTTTCCTTTAAAGACCTGCTTACTTTAACCGGGTTGTCATCACGGAGAAAGCGCCGGATTTCCCCTACAATCATAGGAACTGCATAGGTAGAAAACTTAACATTATAACTGGGATCAAATTTATCAATAGCCTTAATTAAGCCAATAGTACCTATTTGAAATAAGTCTTCAATCTCGTAGCCCCGGTTAGAAAAACGCTGTACCAAATTAAAAACCAGGCGCAGATTACAATTAATAAGCCTTTCACGGGCTTCAGCATCACCGGCTTGAGCTTTTTTTAAAAGAGTTTGCATCTCCTGATCCGATAGCAAGGGAAACCTGGGTAAATTCATTTCTGACAGCCGCACATTCATGATACTAATTAGCCGCCAGGGCACAAGACCCGCTATTTATTAATTTTTTGGTAAGGACGACTTTTGTCCCTTTCCCTGGCTCTGAGAAAACTTCCACTTCGTCCATAAAAGATTTCATAAAAACAAAACCCAGTCCCATCCGGTCAGGAGAAGTAGAAAAAGCAGGGGTCATGGCTTCTTCTATATTTTCTATGCCAATTCCTGTATCCTCAATGGAAACCTTTAAGATTCCCTGCTTAATTTCCCCTTCTACAATCACCGTTTCTGTAGTATTATTCTGATAACCATGAACAATGGCATTGGATACGGCCTCGGATACGGCAACCTTAATTTCTTCTAAATCATTAAGAGTTGTATCAACTTGGGAGACCAGACTTGCAATCACTACGCGAGCCAGGGCCACGTTCTCCGGCAAACTTTTAAACTCTAACCTGATACAATTATCCTCGATTTTAGTCACTGATTAGCCCTCCTTTTTTCTAATTCTAGATCTTCTGTTTGGAAAACAGGGATTATTTTTCTCACACCTGATAGATCTAAAATTCTAAACACCTGAGGATTGGCTCCAAAAATAGACATTTTGCCTCCCTTTTGTTGCACAAGTTTATACCTACCTAACAAGGCACCTAACCCAGAACTGTCAATGAAACTAACTTGAGATAAATCTAAAATCAAATTTTTTACTGGCTTGTCCATTAATATCTTGTCTACAGTTTCCCGAAACTCTTTAGCCACAACTAAATCTAATTCTCCAAACACTTTAATAATCAAATTATCATTTTTTATTTTTACAGTAACCACATTTTCACCTTCCCCTCTCTTTACTGGCTATTTAATTCTACAAATAACTAAAAGTTCCTGCTAAATTCTGGAAAAAAGATTGTCGAAAAAAAAGCAGCCAGCGCAAGCTGACTGCTTTTAATCAAAATCCACAAGATCCGTAAACAGCTTTTTAAACTGCCGCCAGATACTGCCCCGTTCTACACTCTCCTTGGCTAAAAGATCAAATTCCTTTAAGGGCTCATTTTCTTTATAAACGGTTACTTTGCCTATCACTTGTCCTTCTTTAACAGGAGCCGTCACCATAGGTAAAAGTTCTACCTTACTGGTAACTCCTTCATCTTTACCCTTGGGTAAAACTACTCCTATCCGTTCGGCGGTTACGGCTGTAACAAAATCTTTTTCTCCTTTGCCAACTTTAACTTGACCTACCTCTTGCCCTTCTTTCAAAAATTCTTTAAACATAATTGTGGCAAAACCATGATTAAATAAAATCATACTGTCTCTAAAGTTTCCATTCCTTTGAGGTGCTCCTAGGACAACTGCAATCAGACGTAACCCATCTCTTTCAGCAGTGGAAGCCAGACAAAATCCTGAATCTTCTCCAGTCCACCCTGTTTTAAAACCATCTACTCCTTTATACCACCATAAAAGTTTATTAGTATTGTCTAATTGAGTGTATTTACTGGTATCTTCCCGCAAACGATAATGTTTAATAGAAGTAAGTTGTAAAATCTCTTTATGTTTTAAAGCTTCACGACCTATTATAGCTGTATCATAAGCACTGGTGTAGTGATTTTCCGCCGGAAGTCCATAAGCATTGACAAAATTAGTATTTTTCAATCCTAACTCTTTTGCCTTTTCGTTCATTTTTTCTACAAAGGCTTCATGAGTTCCATACAAGTGTTCGGCTACCGCTACACAAGCATCATTAGCTGAACCGACGGCAATAGCTATTAATAATTCTTTTAACGTCATTTCTTCACCGGGCTCTAGCCAGATTTGGGAGCCTCCCATGCGCCAGGCATTTTCGCTGGCCACCACCACATCTTCATAATTTCCACGACCTTCCTTAATAGCTTCAATAGCTACTAGAAGAGTCATCAGTTTAGTAACACTGGCCGGCGGTCTTTTTTCATGAGCATTTTTTTCATATATAACCTGACCGGTAGTAGCTTCGATTAAAACAGCGGATTTAGATTCTAAATCTAATTCAGCACTAATAGCTAAAGAAGGTATCAAGGATATAAGAAAAATAGTAAGCAATAATGAAGCAAATATTTTTTTATTCATATCTTAACCCCCTTATAAACTTTACAATTATTATTACCAAAAGGAGATAAGGTATGCCTTAACTTAAATTTCAAATAATATTTGTAGGGGGTGATCGATTGGATAAAATTATTGCTATTTTAATCTTGTTCTTATTACTGGGAACCGGTTCCTATGTCCTTATTACCCGTGTGATTATCCCACTGTATAAGATTTACCTGGATAATTTGCAGATAAAATAAAAAAAAGTCACAGTTCCCCAGGGGAACCTTGTGACATTTCAGAATGCAGGAAATAAGAGGCAAGAAACAGGATTTATTTCATGCATTTCGTCTCCTGCTTTTTGCCTCTTGCCTCTTAAATGATGCAACCCTAAAGGAGGGCCCCAAAGCAGATGCCCATTCATAAAAGTTTAATTTATTTTCACCGTAAGGCAATTTATCAGTGTTCATCCGTGTTTATCCGTGATTCTAAAATCTCGCTCTCTCGCCCACTCGCTCACTATTAAGCTACTAAAGGATGACATCTAAAATAAGTTTAGGTTTAGACACCGGAATTGGACTAAATTGATAGGAATCTAAAATTAGCCTGCGGGCTTCTTCCGCTTTTTGGGGATTATCATGAATTATTTCTGCCAGAACCTCATTTTTAGCTACTTTGTCCCCAATTTTTCTTAAGACTCTTACGCCTACCCCTAAATTGATTTTATCTTCTTTCTTTTCTCTTCCTGCCCCTAAAATCATAGAGGCTTTTCCGATTAATTCAGCGTTAATTTTAGCTATGTATCCTGCTTCCGGTGAGCATACCTGTAAATTTTCCGAACCCTTTGGAAGTAAGTCGTAATTATCAATTACTGCTACATCTCCACCTTGGGCCTCAACTAATTCTTTAAATTTAGCCAATCCTTTCCCGGAAGAAATAATTTCTTCGGCTAAAATTTGCCCTTCCTGAAAAGTTTGTACCTTCTCACCTAAAACAAACATATAGCCGGCTAACACTAAACAGAGCTCCTTTAAATCTTCCGGTCCCTTTCCTTTTAAGACCTCAATGGCTTCCAGAACTTCTAAAGAATTGCCTACAGCTTCCCCTAAAGGCTGATCCATATTAGATATTACGGCGATGGTTTTTTTGTTAAAACTATTGCCAATGGCAACCATTAATTGAGCTAAATATTTAGCTTGGTCAAGGTCTTTAAGAAAAGCACCGCTGCCTACTTTCACATCTAAAAGAATCCTGTCGGCACCGGAGGCTAACTTTTTACTCATGACACTGCTGGCAATCAAGGGAATGCTTTCTACAGTTGCCGTTACGTCTCGCAAAGCATACAACTTCTTATCAGCAGGTACCAAATTTCCTGTATGCCCGGCTACAGCAATTTTTATCCTGTTTACTTGTTCAATAAACTCTTCTTTTGTAAGTTCCACATTAAAGCCGGGAATCGACTCTAATTTATCAATAGTACCTCCTGTATGCCCCAAACCTCTTCCCGACATTTTCGTTACGGGAATACCGCAAGCGGCTACAATAGGACCTAAAATAAGAGTTGTAGTATCTCCTACTCCGCCAGTACTATGCTTATCCAGCTTAACACCTTGAATCCGGGTTAAATCCATAGTGTCCCCGGAATGAAGCATGGTTTTAGTTAAGGCTATAGTTTCTTCTTCACTCAGCCCTTTTAAATAAACAGCCATGGTCCAAGCCGCCATCTGATAGTCAGGAATCTTTCCATGTACATAACCCTGAATTAAATATTCAATTTCTCCGGCACTTAACCTTTTGCCGTCCCTAGTTTTGGTAATAAGATCAATGACCCGCATTTTTTTACCTCAACTTTTTAATTATTCCTAATAAAAGTGTTTTAAAATTATCTTTAACCCTGTTGGCTGTTTCCACTACTTCCTCATGACTTAGCTTTTTCCCGGTAACACCGGCAGCCATATTAGTTATACAGGAAATGCCTAATACCTCCATGCCACCGTGATTAGCTACAATTACCTCCGGAACGGTAGACATGCCTACCGCATCAGCACCTATAGTCCTCAAAAACCTTATTTCCGCAGGTGTCTCATAACTTGGCCCGGGAAGAGCTACATATACTCCTGATTCCACTTTAATTTTTAAATCTGCAGCTACTTCTTGAGCTAATTTTAAAAGCCTTGGACTGTAGGCATTAGTCATATCAGGAAATCTGGGCCCGAACTCCTCCCAATTTTTACCCCTTAAAGGGTTGTCACCCATTAAGTTAATATGGTCTTTAATCAGCATCAAAGCACCGCTGGTGAAATTTAAGTTAATTCCCCCTGCCGCATTGGTGACAATTAGGGTTGATATCCCCAAACCCTGCATGACCCTGACAGGGAAAGTGATTTTATCCATTGAATATCCTTCATAATAGTGAAAACGACCCTGCAGAGTAAAAACAGGCACTCCTTGTAAATTGCCGATAACCAGTTGTCCTTTATGCCCTTGCACGGTGGAAACAGGAAAACCGGGGATTTCCGCATAAGGTATGGTAACCGCCTCTCTAACCTCTTCCGCTAAATCGCCAAGTCCTGATCCCAGAATCAGCCCTACTTGAGGATTTATCTTTATTTTATCCTGAATAAAGTTAATGGTTTTTTCCATTCTTAACCTCACCTTTCTATTAATTGCCAAAAACTTTCGCCATAGCCGGAAAAATCTACACCTAAAAACTCGGCAATAGTTGCCCCTACATCACCAAAACTCTCCCGCACCTTTAAATCATAACTCTTTTTAACTTTATCACCCATCACCAAAAGGGGAACATATTCCCTGCTATGATCGGTACTGGGTGTTGTAGGGTCACAACCGTGATCCGCTGTGATTATCAATATGGTATCTTCATCGAGTAAAGCCCATATTTCCGGCAACCTTTCGTCAAACTCCTCTAAAGCCTGGGCATAACCTGATGGATTATTGCGATGGCCATATTTTGAATCGAAATCAACAAGATTTGTAAAAAGAAGCCCATCCCGAAGTTCCTGAAAGGCCTGGATAGTCTTGTCTATCCCATCCTGATTGCTCCGGGTAGGATAAGAAGAAGTGATTCCACAACCTGCAAATATATCATAAATTTTTCCTACGGAAATTACTTGTTTTTTATTTTCCTTTAAAACATCCAGTAATGTTTTTTGGGGTGGTTTTAAGGAATAATCCTGTCTGTTGGCTGTTCTGGTAAAATTACCGGGCTTTCCGATAAAAGGTCTGGCAATAACTCTCCCGACTTTATAAGGTCCTACAAGAAGATTACGAGCTATCTTACACATTTCGTATAATCTTTCCAAAGGAACTACTTCCTCATGGGCTGCTATCTGAAAAACACTGTCGGCAGAAGTATAGATAATAGGATAACCGGTTTTTAAGTGTTCCTGACCTAAACGCTCAATAATTTCTGTACCGGAAGCAACTTCATTGCCCAGGGTTTTAGTGCCTATCCGTTTTTCAAACTCCTGAATAAGTTCTTGAGGAAAACCTTCAGGAAAGGTAGGAAAAGGATCAGTAGTTAAAATCCCCATCATTTCCCAGTGTCCTGTAGTTGTATCTTTTCCTTTAGACTTTTCCGCCATTATACCGTAAGCCCCTAAGGTGTCCTTTTCCGGTTTAACCCCTTTAATCTCCGTAAGATTACCCAGACCCATACTGCCTAGGTTAGGTAAATGCAGTCCTGATAAAACCTGCGAAATATTTTTTAATGTATTGGCTCCTTCATCACCGTAATCTGCGGCGTCAGGTAAGGCACCTACCCCCACGCTGTCTAAAACAATAAGAATGACTTTACCCAAACTAAATTTTCCTCCTTTATGCCCGTGGATGTGCATCAT
The DNA here is from genome assembly GCA_002385805.1 of Peptococcaceae bacterium UBA3933. Taxonomy (GTDB): domain Bacteria; phylum Bacillota; class Peptococcia; order Peptococcales; family BICA1-8; genus UBA3933. The sequence continues at coordinate 6,658 of DGEF01000022.1, read as the reverse complement.
TATAAACCTGAGATATCCTTTTAGTTGTTAAATGGGTATAAATTTGCGTAGTGGAAATATCAGCATGTCCCAACATTTCTTGCACAACTCTTAAATCTGCTCCATTTTCCAGTAAATGAGTAGCAAAAGAGTGTCTGAAAACATGAGGAGTAATTTTTTTCTCAATTCCGGCTAATTTAACGTACTTTTTCAGTATCTTCCAAAAACCTTGTCTAGTCAGCCTTTTCCCATGCTGATTTAAAAATAAAGCCTGTTCCCGTGGATTTTTAAGTAGTTTATTTCTTCCCCACTGCAAATATGTATTCAGGGAAGAAACAGCCTGAGAACCAATAGGAATGATTCTTTCTTTGGAACCTTTTCCCCAGCAGCGAACATAAGCCATTTCCAGGTTAAGATTGTGCAGATCCAGGTTAATTAGTTCAGAAACTCGCATACCTGTAGCGTACAACAACTCTAACATGGCTTTGTCCCTAACCCCTTGGACAGTATTTAACTGGGGGATTGCCAACAACTTGTCCATTTCTTTAACACTTAAAAAGTCAGGTAATTTTTTCTCTTTTTTAGGCCCTTCCAGGTTTTCACCAAGATTATTGACTATGTATCCTTCTTGATATAAAAAATTAAAAAAAGTTTTCAGGGCTGCTGTACGTCTGGCAATTGTAGCGGCAGCCCTTTTCATTTTTTTCAAATGGACCAGGTAGGCTAAAATATGTTCCTTTTCCAACTTTTCTAAATCTTTTACACTTACTTTGTTTAAAAATTGTAAAAAGTTTTGCAGATCTTTTTCATATGAAACTATCGTGTTATCGGCTAATCCACGCTCAATTAACAAGTAATCAAGAAACTCCTTTACCAATTTGTTCAATATCTCCACTCCTCTACAGAATGGTTCTCCACCATTTCTATAAATGATTATTTCCACATTGTTTATCTTTTTTCCTGTTAATTACTAATATTTTCCTCAGGTTCTGTTTCTTCAAATAGTGGTTCGCCCTGTACTTTAATGGGCTGACTCAAAATATCTTCATCTTCAGACTGGATATTGGAATTTACAGGACTGTCTGTTAATAAAGGAAATAAGGACAAAACTAAAGTTAAAACGATAAGTACAGCAAACAAAAAGAAAACCTTTCTCTTCCAGTTAGTCACAGCGATAAAAAACATCCTTATGCGCTCCTTTCATTTTTCCTTATTTAATATTTATGAAAAACTTCCCTTGTCCTAGTAGTAATTACAAGAAAAAATTACGGGAAACCTTATACAAATTCCAATTATGGGTAACATAATGATAAAACCGGAAGGAGGTTGTCTTTTTGAGTAATAAACCAGCAAAAAACAGGGAATGGAAACAGGAAACTTATGAAAATGAAAAAGGTACTTTCACCATCTTTTTTGATCTCTGTAAAGGTTGTGGACTATGTATAGAAAAATGCCCAACCCAGGTAATTTCCTGGTCGGAAAACTTGGGTTTCATGGGTACACCTGCCGTCAAACCCCGGATGGAAGGGTGTATTGTTTGTGGAATGTGCGAATTAGTTTGCCCGGAGCCGGCTATTAGTATAATTAGAAAAAGGAAAAAACCTACTCCAATACAGGATAATACTCCTCAAGATCAATAAAGGTACCTAAAATTGTAAGCCAATAATTTAAAAGATAAATAAATCATTTTCTCCATCAAATAACTATTTATCCTGTAATGGAAAAAGTCGCCTGTAGGCGACTTTTTCTATTTAGATTAACTTTCTAAAATAATTTAAATATTTTAGCAAAAAAGGGGGATAAATAACCTTCAACAAGCCCTGCTATAACCATAATTAAAGCCAATACTAAAATTATAAAAGAATATTTTAGAAAACTAGCGTAAATTGATGATCTGTCATTTTTCCTACCTCTAACTAAATAGATACTGAAACCTGTGGCAGCAACGCCCGCAAAAACTAAAGCCGGAATATGCAAAATATTTTGCGGAAAGATTGTTAAGAGAACCAGAAAAAAACCTTCTAAACCTTTATTAACCAAAAGGAAACTTACCGTAAATCCTAAAACGAAACCACGGGTAAAAATAATTACCATAATTAAGGGCAGGCCTACGACGGTCAAGCCTAAAAACCAGATTTTAAAAATTGTTTCCAGGTTTCTCATAACGGCATGTTTGGCCGTATTTTGATAATTAAGATTATCACCGGTACTTTCCAAACTGGTTTCTAAATAGTGATTCAAATTGTTTAACTGCTCCACTGTTAAAACCTTTACAGCAATCGTACCAAAAATAACGCCCATAATTAAAAAAAGAACAGTAATAAGAAAAACCAGATAATTTCTTTTTAGAAAACCTCTATAATTAAGCTTGACCCATCTACCCACAACATTCTCTCCCTTTCCAAAACTTCATAACATTTTTATGCTAGGGAGAGAAATTTATGACAAATGAATTTTTACAGATTTAAATAGCCGGCATCAATAATTGCCTGCCCAATAAGATTTGCTCCCAAAATATCTTCCTGGGAATTGCTACTGGCAGCAATTACGGCAATACCTCTTCCTCTTGCCAACTCAATTGCCCTTTGCGCCGCAATAACAGCAGGCTGTATTCCTTTAAGGTTTATTGTTCGAGCAATGGTTCCAGTGACAACATCCTGCTGGTATTGCCAGGCAGCATCAAAAGCCACCCCCCCTGTATCACTTACGCAAACAACCCCTTTACCTTTTAGACCGGTGATTTTGCCAATTTCTGCACCTAAATTAGGGATAATTTCTTCAATCCTGCCTCCTGCCTCTAAAATACCTTTTCTTAAAAGAGTACAATTTTTTTCCCTTTCCTTTCGTTTTCCCCAGCGTGGTTCAGAGATAATGATTATTTCCGTGTCCAATTTTCTTGCTTTTTCCCCGGCAAATAACCCAATCTTATAGGGATTAACTTGAACCGGCGCTCTAGTCTTATCGGGACTTGCTCCTAGAATAAAAGCAGCTCCTTGTTGGAGAGCCGCTTCTAAAGATGTAGACATGTCCACCACATCAACTATAACCGGTACAAAACCTAGCCGGGCAGCACGGACAGCACCGGTAGCATTAAAGGAGATAATTAATTCTCTAGCCGGTGACAACTTTTCCATAAATACCTCCGCCCCCTGTTACCACTGACAGCTTCCCTTCCCGGGATAAAATTATCAAACTAGCGATTTTACCGCCCACTACCTTTTCTAGTTCTTCGTAAGGAGTATAATGAAGAACCTGCATTTCTGTCCCAAAATGGGCCAGTAATTTGTTAAGGGTGCGTTTACCTACCTGAGGAAGAAAAAGTAAGGGGATTTGGTGAATATATGGTGGTCTATCCGGAGGACTTTTCCTTTCCCCGTTACTTATCTCCAGGATTCTATCCCGCACTCCTTTTACTATCTTAGTACCGTTACATAAAGGACAATAACCTGTTCCCAACCAGGGAATATTCTTTTGGCAATGCTCACAAAAACTCTGATGGTATTTACCCAGTTTAGGGTCTAGTCCATAATTGGCTAAAACTTTTCCTTCCTCTTTTCTTAAAGCTTTTTTCAATCCTTGAAAAGTAGCATCTTCCATTTCTATCAGATTATACTCCCTCCCTATTTTATCTAAGGAATGGGCATCTGAATTGGAAAGGAAGGTAACATCCCTTAATTCGTAAATAGTATCAGCCATCTGGGTATCAGAACTTAAACCTAACTCAATAGTCTTGATTTCAAAATAGCTTTGCGGAAATACTTCCTTAAGGCTTGAACCACAACTTCCATATAAACTTTTATAGGGTGTAAAAACATGAGCAGGAATAAATATTCCCGCCTGGTCCTGAGTGACTCGCAATAATTCCTGAGCAGTTAAATAAGATTGTTGGGTACTTAAATGCAAATTTTTAATATGTTTATTCAAAAAAGAACTATAGACCTCCAGTTCTTTTAATCCTGGAAAAAAACTTAGAAAATGACCCCTTCCCCCTGTTTTCTCACTACTCTCCACCTCTACCCCTGGTATTATGGTTACTTTATTCCGGTAGCGCCAACCTCCCCCTGATAACTCCTCTAACTCCCCATTCTTAAATAGGTTTTTTATGTCTTCTCTTATCCCTGGTGAGGCACAATCCACAATTCCTACCATATCAATTCCTTTACGTTCTACACATTCCTTAATAATATTCAAAAAAGTAAGCCTAGGAGAAGCCGTTATTTTTACCGGCTTATTTTGAGAAGTGGCCCCAATATGAACATGTAAATCTACAAAGTATTTAGGCATTTTATTTCTCCTTGCTTAAGTAGTTTTGTCCTTTAAATTAAAGTAAAGTAATCCCAGTAAAGTCTTAGCATCCTTAATCTTTCCTTGCTCTAAAAGCTCCTCCAACTCTTTTCGGGACAAAGTAAAGACTTCCACAAATTCATCTTGATCCAAATTAGAAAGACCTAATTTTAAACCTTCCGCCCTATATAAATAGAGAATTTCATTACTAAACCCTGGAGAAGTGTAAAATTGGCAAAGTTTTTCCCATTTTTCAGCAGTGTACCCTGTTTCCTCCTGTAATTCTCTCTTCGCACAGATTAAAGGGTCTTCATTTTTTTCTAACTTACCTGCAGGAATTTCCCATAATACTTCTTCTACGGCTTTACGAAATTGGCGTAATAATACCACTTTTTGCTCATCCGTAACCGCAAGAATTGCCACGGCACCAGGATGCTCCACAATTTCCCTCTGCGAAAATCCCCCATTAGATAACTCCACATCTGCTACTTTTACCTTAATTATTCTGCCGGAAAATATTTCCCTTTCCTTTAAAGTTTTCTCAAAATAATCCACTACTATCACTTCCGTTCTTTATATTGAGGTTGAGGATTGAAGTCTAGGTTAAGGTTTAGGTTGAGGTTAAGTTGTAAGAATAATAATAAAGTTAATGTCATATATTACCACTAGACTTACACTCTAGTAGTACCCTATCAATACGTTCACAGTAACCCAATAACACCACAACATCATGATAAATCCCTCTAAAAGTTTTTCCATGGCCGTCGGTGGTTAATAATACTAGCCACCAGCCACTTAAAACCAGCCACTACTTCGAAAGGATGAAAACCATGAAAATATATATTACCAACAATAGCTTATACTTAGTCGGTCCTATTCAAGAAGTTTTACAAAAATTACGCACCATGAGCGAACAAGACCTTTTATTAAAGGAAAAACTTAAAAAGCTATTGCATTAACTTAGCGGCAAAGCTTCCGGCAGCAGAGGCTGCTAAAAAAAATTCCTTTTCTTCCCCTAAACTTCTCCCCATGGTGGTAACTTCTAGATTATGATCCTGTAGATAATTTAAGCCGGGACGGCCATCTTCAAAAACGATTTTATGCTTCTGAGTTAAATTGTATTCTGAAATTTGCCCTTTTAAATAATTCAAGGCTTCTTCATTATCTAAAAGTGGAAATACCACCGTACTGGGAGCCAAAGCTATTTTTTGTAAGACTGTTAAAACATGGTGACTTAACCCCTGGTGTCTTTCACGTTTATCCTGAAAACTTATCCTAGGAATAACTATGGGTCGTCCTTCTAAACTGGCTACAGCATTAACGATTTGGCCAACCTCTAAAGCCGTTGTTCCCCATTTGGTGCCTGTACCCACAATTCCCGGACCCATTATAATTACAAGTAAATCTGCCTTGTGAACTGCTTTGCCGGCAGCAAGTCCGGAGTAAATATTGACGGCTTCCAAGTCACCTCCAAAGGCATGACCAACAGTAATAGTCCCTTTAAGCCAATTTAACTCTCTGGCTTTTTGTACTGTTTTACTAAAAGCCAAGGGCAGTGCTCCCCCATCAGTCATAATGTAACTTACTTTTAATTTATCATTAACAGCCCTTATCCCAGCCAAGGCAGGTAACAACATGCTATGTAAAAAACCAATAAGTACCGGAGTATTTTGTAAAGAGGTAAAGTTTTTTATTTCCTTATGATATGGACTCTCTTTTTCTTCTACAGCCAAAACCTTTACCTGGTGAGGGGCATAACGCATCTTCATAATATGTCCTGGTTTTAGAGAATATTCCTCTCCTTTATTCTGTAAGTTAGCCATTATAAAATGATAACCACCTGTACCCAGACCTAAATCTACGGCAGTGGTATTAACTTGGACCATATCCCCTCCGTTTACCTTCCCTGTTAAGAGAGGATAGTTGATACCTTTAGCCGGTTTACCTTCCAAATCTATTACTACTACCTGAATATCAGCTCGTTCTTCCAGAATTTTAATAATCTTACCGGTTCTTATTCTAATCATTTTAACTGAGCCGCCACTTTAATAATTTCAACTAAATATTGTGGGTTTTTAACCAGGTCTTCCACAGTAATATATTCTTCGGTAGTATGTACTTTTTTCATTCCACACCCTAAATTTGCCGTAGGAATCCCATAACCGTTTAGAATATTGGCATCACTACCCCCACCGGTTTTTTCTAATTTAACGGGAAAACCTAAATTTTCAGCGGCTTTTTTCGCAAGCAAAACTACCATTTCTTTTTCATCTAAGTTTATTTCCGGATACACTAATTCTACTTTAGCCTCTATCTGGCCACCTAGTTCCTGGGCTGCCTGTTGTAAACAATCCACCATATGTTGACACTGTTTTTCTAACTTTTCCCTTTTAAG
>DGEF01000081.1 GCA_002385805.1 Peptococcaceae bacterium UBA3933 | reverse complement strand
AGGAGTATTCAACCGTATAATCGTAGATAACATTATTTTTCGGGTCCTTAAGTGACAATGTTACGATGCCGTTTCCTTGATAGGTTAAAACACTGTCATCAGCGATAACAAATTGATTTTCAGCATCCAGACCAATGGGGTAACTCCATGTATCTTTTACAAATGCCAGATAGCATGGATTTCCATCTTCATTTGTATATTGAACAACTCCTGTTAAACCATATGCCATGTCCTCGGCAACTACACAGTCAGTTATTATGCAGTTGCTGTTCCTCTTCTCATTCATGAAAATTTGCATTATTTGTTCTTTAGTAAGGGCTTTTTCTATAACAGATTCAGAAGAAGCATCAAGCTCCGGTGAATTATCCACTATATCCGTTGCCGGATTACTTACATCTTTCTTCTGACATGCAGATAGTAATAAGCAAAGCAAAATACACAATAATGTAACTTTTAAAACTTTTTTCATAACCGTTCCCCTTATAAAATATAAGCCATTCTAACTTTTCATCTTAACATAACCTAAAACAATACTTAAATATGCAAGACCCATCATAATATTGCACCCAAGCGCTGAGAATTTTTTGTCTTTACTTAATGCCTATGTTTTAAATTTTCTTTATCAACATCACCGGAAACACCTGTTTCTACTATCTTTCCGTCTTTAATTGTGTGAATGTAAAATACATTAGGTTCATCAACAAATTCAACCTTTATTATCCATTCATTGTAGGACAGGATAATATTTAAGAAAGAATGGTTTATATCAATCTTTTTGATTTGTTCCGCAGTATATCCCTTAGCTTTAAGATATTCCCACGTTAGTTTTTCTGCCTTCTTCGCTCCCATGAACACATATGCAGAACAAATTAAAACTACTGTAACTAAAATAATAGCAATTATCTTGAATCTTTTCTTTTTCATATCTGTCACCTTTGATATTATAGAAAGTCCTTCGCTTCGCATTTTCTTCTATTGTTCATTATTCTTCACAAATACCCTGAGACTGCATTTCCTTAGGAGGAGCGGACTGACCCCCTGTGGGTTTATTGATACTATAACATTACTGCAGAGCCTATATTTACTTTGCCGGCTGTAGAAAAAACATAAATGATAAATATTTGCTAATTAATTTTCTCATAATTACTTTCATCAAACACATAAACGATTTCCCCGTTAGGTGCTATTATCTTCTCATGTTTAAAATAAGGTACTCTTTGAGTCCTGGAACCGGCAACAAAATGGGTTACCAAATGTTCGTAAGCAAATCCAAAACTGTCTACCGCCACCACATGGGAAGTGAGTACTTCTCCGTCATTTAAAGAATATTCGTCGTAAATGTCAAGGGCAAATGTTCCACCTGGACCATTGTCTTTTTCCGCCTCAACAGGTATCTCTTTTATTATTTTGTCATCTACTTTTATCACATATTTCATTTTTATAATCGGATTGTTCTCTTGTGCTGGCTTATAATCAATAACAAGGGACCCTTTTGCCCGGTAGTCATTTCCTCCATAGGTTGACGAGCCGGAATAACGAACAATAATTCTGGGCAATGCCTGCTCTCTTATGTTGACAACCTTTAGTCCCTGGTGTTCTTCTATGTTTTTTACCCCATTATCCTCGATAATAATTTTAGGTGAAATGTTATCCGATATTTCAAAGTTTTTAATGATGGAATACTGTAGTCCTGATTTCTCAAGAGGGACAATTTCTCCGTTAAAATCAAGAAATACTGACAGATTATCCGTAATTGTCTTTGGCTCTACCGTAAATTTAACGGGAACTGTAAGGGTGTCCAGATCAAGTTTTCCTATTTCTGCGGTAGAATTATGAATTACACTTGCTTGTGCTTCTAATTTTTGTTCCAGATTTTGATAAATAGAATCAATTTGAAAATCAATACGATTCTCCATAGCATGGATTCTGTTACTAATGTTTTCAAACCTGCTTTGCAATGAATTAATCTTTATTAATGATAAAAACTGCAAGATTATCAATACGGCAATTAACATATATGCTGTTTTTTTTTCACTCTCTCTTTTTCCTCCCTCGTTAACTTTTACCGAATAATAAAGGCAATACTCTTGTCACCCCTCTGGATCAATAATTCTCAACCTTAACCTCAACCTTGCGCAGCTTTGCTGCGCACCATTAACCTACTTGTCACTGATATCAAGGGTAAATTTCTGGCGGGGCAATAGTTCACCCAGACTGTCCAGTGTTAAAGAAAACTTCTTGCTTTCGGGATTGAAAAGTAAGAAAAACAGTTCTCCCTCTTTGCCATAAGTGAAATGGCCTTGCCCCTGTTTTTCCCCTTGTTCATCTTTTAAGGCAAAAAAGGGTAATAATTCTTGGGCATTCCTACCCTGGGCTGCTTCTAATATATAGCTAATAAAAAGCCGATCTTCTTCCAGCCATGCTTTGTCAATGATTATTTTCCCTGTTTCTATAGGTATAACTTTATCCAGCTTAATTTTTGTATTTTCCTGAAAATCCAGGTTAACTTCTTCTTTATTTCCAACCTCTTTAAAATAGTAGATAGGAGGTAATACCAATTCAACCATTTCCGTCTGGGGATCCACCAGGTCAAATTTTAAAGACATTTCCACCTGACAAGGAAACTGGGTAGTTCTATATTCACCGCCCTGTACGGTTATTTCTTCCCGTTGGCTTAAGTCATACAAAACAGGCCGGTTAAAAGGAGGTTCTTCATTACGGTAATTGACGGCGAAAGTCGCTGCATAATTAGAGGCAAGCCCTCCGGGAGCCAGGGGCACTGGAGGTGGTGGTGCATCATTGGAAATTTTTCTAAAGGAAGTTGGGAAAATGGCATCTCTACCTACAGATATTCCCGTAACAGAACCGTCATAAGACCAATCCAGTTTTATTTTAAACTCCGACTGGCTTACCCCTAAAACTGCCTTCTGAAAATTAATAGCAATACCTTTTACTTCTTGACGGAGATTAGGGTAAATAATGCGCGTATGCTGTAAAGTACTTGTAACATCAACGGGAAACTGAAACTCTATTTTTTCTTTTCCCTCAGGATCTTTTAAAATCATACAGACATTTTCTACCTCTGCCTTTAGAGGCTCAAACTCAACTACATAATATTTTTTCTGTAAGACTTTACTTGTTCTCTGTAAATATTCATGACCTGATTCATCAGTTAAGGTAGCTTGCAATAATTCGTTTCCGGGATTAGAAACTTTTAAGAAAAGAATTGTGCGGGAGTTATCGAAAATACCTTTTTCCAGGGTTACTTCCATATCATTTAAGGCTTTAGTCTGATTAATCTCGGTAAACAGCCCCAATTCATTGACTAAACGATAACTTGGGTCATCCAGGCTTACATGTTTTCCGGCAGAATAAGAAGCATAACTTATACCTGCTCCTCCTAACAATAAAAGACAGATTGCCACCATTACTGTCTTTTTTAGGTTAGCGAACAGTTTATCCCCTATTCCTTGCTCTACGTTAAACTCTTTCATAGGTAAAACATCTAAAAGGGGCTGATTAATTTCTTCCCAGATTTGTCGGCAGTAAGAACATTGGGCCAAGTGATTTTCAATATATCCTTTTGTTTCCGGACTCACTAGATTTTCCGAGTATAAAGGAAATAAATCCTGAATTACCTGACATTCTTTACTCATTTCTTTCAGCTCCCTCTAAATCGTGGTAAACCTGATAAAGCCTTTTTTTAGCCCTGAAAAAAGTTACCCTTGCCCAGTTTACTGATCGACCACAAATCTCAGCGATTTCTTCATAGTTTAACTGTTCATACTCTTTTAAAATCAATACGGTGCGAGCATTTTCAGGAAGTTTTAAAAGGGCCTGAGCTATTCTTTCTCTAGTTTCCTTAATAATCAGTTGCTCACCGGGGTCGCTGACGCTTTCCTCAGATTCTCTCTCTAACCAAGAATAATCAGCAACGGTTAACCATTTATCCTTATTTTTGCTACGCAAATTTTTAAGGTATACATTACGGGCAATAGCATAAAGCCAGGTTTTAGCTGATGATTTATGATGAAAACGGTGAATGGAAAGACAGGCCTGATAAAAGGTCTCCTGAGTCAGTTCCCCAGCCTCTTCCATATTCCCGGTTAGCCGTAAAAAATAGCGGAAGATAAGCTCTTTATAGAGTTCATATAGTTGCCGTACTCTTTCCATAATATTACACAACCCCGGTATCTGGATAAAAATTTAATTATCTAATTTCTATACCGAGGGGGTTAAATCCTGTAAGCTGCTGCTTTCCGCCGTCCTTGAGCCACAATTTTTTGTGCCTCCTGAGGGCTGATAGATAAAATTTTAGCAACCTGATGGTAGTCATATTTAAACACATCTTTTAAGATAACCCCGCCGCGAAGTTCCACAGGTAAATTAAGTAAAACCTTTTGGATACCCTTGCCTTCTTTAAATTCTATAAAACTGTAATTATTCATAAATTCCTGCCAAATACTCTGCAATAATGATAAATTATCGTCCTGGACTTTACTGCAACGGGCTATAAGGGCAAGCTCTGTCAATTTTTCTGCTACTTTCCTGTTTCCACAGAGGCGGTAAGCAAATCTATAAGCAAGTGATATTTTTTCCTCATCTATATTCACAGCAGACTGCATAGTCCTCTCACCAACTTCCTTATTTTTCAACTATTTAATTAGTACCGATAAGAGGCTTTTTATTACATAAAAACAAAAAAATTTAACCCAAAGTTCTAAACCTTGGGTTAAATTTTTTATTATTTATTGGAAGCTAGTAACTAACATCATTCATTTTAAAATAAACTCCCGGGTTTTGGGGAACAAAATTCCCCTCTGCAAATAAAACATTTTTTCTCATTTTAATCTGTACTTGATTGAGGAGCCTTGTTAGTTCCATCCTCTCATTTTCATCTATTGTAAATTCAAGACCGTATTGGTATAGATTGTTTTCTAATTTTTCACCCCAAACAGGGTATCCATATACTTTAATCTTTTCACCTAGCAATTCTGTTGTAAACTGTAAGATAAAGAATTTTTCAACGGGAAATCTTATATTAGAAATAAAGCGCAAACCACCCGGGCCCATATTTTCAATTAATACTTTTGTATTTCCCACATTAACGTTTTTCCCACGTATTGAAAGTATCGTCATCTCAGCTTCCAGTAATTGATAGAAATCAACTCTAAAATATCTCCGTTTCCCCCGAATAGACTTTTCTGCTCCTCCTGATAAAGTCGGTTTACATTTTCTTTTGGCAAGTAGTTTTTGAAATTCTTCCGGTCCCAAAGGTTTGCTATAAAGAAAACCTTGTCCAAACCGACAGTTTAAATCCTTTAGATAAGACAACTGTTCCCAATTTTCTATTCCTTTGGCGACTAATTTAAGATTAAGGTCTCTAGCCATTTTTAATATAGACCCGGTAATAACAATAGAAGTCTTATCCTTGATAGCATTTTTAATAAAGGAGTCAGCCAGTTTTATATGATCAATTTTTAATGAACATAAATAGGGTAAAGAGGAGTAGCCATTCCCAAAATCATCAATGGCAAGCTTGATTCCTAAAGACCTTAATTCTTCAAAATCAGTATTAATTTTATTCAGGTTTTTCATTAATACATTTTCCGTAATTTCCATAATCAGAAAATTAGGCTCTAGTCTAAATTCTTCAATAGTATTTTTAATACTGTTTACAAAATTACTTTCAAAAAATTGCACACTGGAAAAATTAACAGCAATTTTAATTGAAGGCAAGCCTTCATTCAGCCACTTTTTATAAGTACCACAAATTTCCCTTAATAACCAACTGAAAATATCGACTATCAAGCCTGTTTCTTCTGCCAGTGAAATAAATTCTTCAGCGGAAACTATACCCCATTCCGGGTGTTCCCAACGCAGTAAGGCTTCCGCAGCAATTATTTCACTGGTTTTCAGATTAATAATAGGCTGATAATAAATCTTTAACTGTTCCTTTTCCAAAGCATGAAATAAGTCGCTTCTCAGGATAAAATCTTTATAATTTTGGATATTTAAATCAGAAGAATAAATTTTAAATTTATTTTTTCCTTCTTTTTTAGCTCTTAATAAAGCAACTTTCGCATTTTTCCTTAGTGTTTCTTCATCTTCTCCGTCTCTAGGATAAACACTAATCCCTATATTGGCGGAAACATTTATTACATATTTATTTATTTTAAATGGTTGGGAAAATAAGCAGAGAATTTTTTCTGCGAGATTTTCATATTCTTTAAAATTATTCAAACCCTCAGCTATAAAGGCAAAATGGTCTTCGGAATACCGACAGAGAAAAATATTATTATCCAAATGTACCTTTAATCTTTTCACAAATTCTACAATCAGTTGATCTCCGATATCATAGCCAAGAGAACAATTTAAATATTTTAAGTCATCAATATCTAACATCATTAAAATAAATTCTTCTTGTTTCTTTTTAGCCATTTGACACTTATTTCTTAATAATCTTTTCAGAAAATTACTGTTAGGAAGACCTGTTAACTCATCATGGTTGGCTATATAAATCAGATTTTTTCTCGTTTTTATCCTTTTCGTAATATCTCGGAAATAGACAACTATACCTTCAATGACAGGTTCATGTAAAAGGTTTTGCAGATGAAGCTCCAGATAAACATTTTTACCTTTTTTAGTGGTAAAGATAACAGTCCCTCTTACTTTTTTACCGGGACTGGTCAAGACAGAACGAATTATTTTGGCTACTTTAACTAACTGCGGTCCTTCATAAAAATCATATATTTTTTTTCCCAATCGTTCTTCCGGTTTATACCCGATTACTTTTTCCGAAGCTTTACTTATATATTTTATGGTTCCGTCCTTGTCTAAGATTTCAAAAACATCAACAGATTCCTGGATCAAGATTTCAAACCTTTTCCGTATTTTCTCAATTTCATATTCTATCTGTTCATTACCCTATAAGCTCATGTGATTTATATCCCAGTAGCACCACTGGGGAAAGTATATTGGGTATCCTCTTCTAAAAATATCGGAAAGAACACCTGTAATAAAAGAAATAGTTGAAAAATGGGTTGTTTTATGCACTAAATTAAAATACCCACCATAGAATAATTAATAAATTCTATGGAGGTGATATTTGAATGAATTGCCGTACCAGGATTTTACATGCAGCTCCCGGAAGTCCCATCTTGAGAGTTTATTGTGATGACAAGTTAATTCAAAGCAAAGTTTCGTATAAAGATTTAACTAATTACTGCTTGGTTGATTCAGGACACAAACATTTTAAAGTTTTTCCCGAAAGAAAACAGCATGTTCCTTTAATCGAAGCTTACAGCCACCTTTTAGATAGCGCCTGTCATACCATTGTTCTTACAGGTAGACCCTCAGAACTGAGCCTGTTTGTAGTTCCTGATGCTCGCATTCCCAAAACGGACAGGGCCTATCTGCGCTTTGTTAATTTAGTACCGGATACAAATCTAGATTTTACTTTTTCCCAGGGTGCTTTTATTCAAGTTAATGACATAAGGTTTAAAGAAGTAACCGACTATTACCCTGCTACCCCCGGAACTTATACCATCAGGGTTTATTTAGCAGGGACAAATCATCTCCTATTAACCATACCCAGTTTTACTTTACGACGGGGCCGTGCATACACAATATATATTCACGGTTTACGGGATGACTATCACGCACCTATTGACTACCTGTTTTGTGCCGATGGGGATGAGTACTAAAAAAAGAGGCTGTTGCCTAAATACTACGTTAGGCAACAGCCTTTTTTTAGGAAAATCAAGTGCCCATATCCGGAGCCCATAATTCTATACTTTCACCGAGAATTTTATGGATATCAGCCATGACTTTTCCCAAATGATATTCTGCTTCCAGAAATTCTTTAATACTGGGATGGAGATGAAGAATCTCCATGACCTTTTCCAACTCCTGTCTTTTTGCCTCAGGAACTTCTTGGCCCATCATCTGCATGGCTTGTATTTCCATTTGTTTCTTTCGAAAATCACTTAAAATTTTTTCTCTTTCAGGATTCCCTTTGATTTTACTTAAGGCTTCCTGATACTTTTTATACTCAGAGGAATTCTTAATCCCCCTGGCTAAATCATAAGCCAGATCATATACATTCACGAAGTACTACCTCCCCAAAATTAATTCTCTTAATGTAATAATATTACATTGAGAACTAATTTGGCTATACTTAATTATAGTACTCCATATTTTTTAAAGACTTCAGCTAAACTTGCACCTTCCAATAATTCTTTCCGCACATTGTCTTCTTTACTTACTTTTTCCAAGGCCAGAGTAATGGTTTTTTCTACTATTTCTTTGGGAATAACAATTACTCCATCATAATCGCCGAAAATTACATCGCCGGGATTGACCAGTACTCCCCCGCACTCTACCGGACAATCATAATCGATAAATGTTCCCCTACCTTTAGAGTCAAGGGGCTTAAATCCTGTACAAAAAACCGGAAAACCCATTTCATTAATTAATTTAACATCACGTATAAGACCGTCAATAACCGCTCCTACTGCACCTCTGGCTTTAGACGCTGTTGACAAAAGTTCTCCCCAAAGGACGTTACGGGTGGAATTATTAGTACAAGCCACTAATACCTCATTTTCCTTTAGACTGTCAATAGCTTCAATTTCTTTCTCATAAGTATTTTCATAGATTTTATAAACATCAACTGCTAGACAAGTTTTGGCCCTGCCTACGATAACATTATCAGGGTGGATAGGACGAATCCGCTCAGACATGGCCTGGTTGCGATAACCCAATTCATCCATAATATCGCAAACAACCGCCGTATACAGTTTTTCTTTCATCAAAGCAAACATTTCCTGGTCATTTTTGAACATGAGCATCCTCCTTGTAAAATTTGTTATTTCTAATTATGGAATTATTGTTCATAATATGAACAATAATTACTTATATATGTTCAAGATGTTTTCCAAAAATCCTTCTTTTTTGAAACAAAAAACCTGCAATAAAAATTGCAGGCCCAAAATAACTAATAAATTCTATTTTACTCTTACGATCATTTCTACTTCACAGGTTGCATCCAAAGGCAGTTCATTAACACCTACGGCAGAGCGGGCATGTTGGCCTTTGTTGCCGAAAATTTCACCTATTAATTCACTGGCACCGTTAATAACTTTTGGCTGTAGGTTAAACCCGGGAGCACTGGCTACATACCCATTAATCTTAACCACCTGTTCAATATTATCTAAATCTCCGATAACACCTTTGATAACACTTAAGCAGTTCAAAGCACATATTTTTGCAGCTTCATAAGCATCCTCTTCCTGGACATCTTTACCCACTTTACCTTTATACTTTAATTCTCCATTAACAAAAGGAAGTTGTCCTGAGGTGTAAACATAATTGTCTACTTTAACAGCCGGAACATAAGCGGCCACAGGTTTAGGTGGCTCCGGCAATTCCAAACCTAAACTTTTTATTTTTTCTTCAAAAGACAAGCCTTTTCCTCCTTTCCAATTCTATTAACTCCTTACTAGTTTTCTTTTAATAATGAACAATTATTCTCATTTATTAAAAAGGAGCCATACTATAGTCTAAACTAATTTTCTTATTATTTCTTCAGGTTCACCATAGATAAAATCAATAATCGGTATTTCCAGCATTGTGTATGCGCCCGGTTTTTGTTTTAAACTAGCCCGAGCGGCAGCCACTAAAATCTGACCGGTTAAAGCCGGGTTATTAATTCTCATTTCATATTTTAATAACTGGTTATGGGTTTTCCCGGAAACTCCTTTTCGCTCCATTACTACTCCATGACCCACGTCTTTAAGTAGCTCCACATCAGCTACTTGAAATACATGTGTTTCATCATTTATAAAATAGGGATCCGTTAAAACCTTCTGTTTAATTTCTTCAAAATCTGCACCTTTTTCTATTTGCACATACACCATCCGCCTATGTACACCTGTGCCTAAAGGTATAGTTATAGAAAGTGCATTTTCTACCCCTGAAATAGCTTTAACCGCAACAGAATGCCCCATACTCATACCCGGACCAAAATTAACATAAGTAAGGCCTTGAGGCAACATAAATTCCATAATACTCCTAATCATGGAATCAGTTCCCGGATCCCAACCGGCGGAGATTACGGCTGTAGCCTGGCCTGCTTTCGCAGCAGCATCTAAGGAACTCCTTAAATCAACGATTTTTTCATGAATATCAAAACTGTCTACTGTATTAATACCAAGGGAAAGTATTTCCCGGGCATACTTTTCTACTAAACGAGTTGGAGTAGAGAGAATGGCTACTTCCACATCTTCCAATTCTCTAATGTCCCCGACAACGGGAATGCCGGTTAATTCCACGGGAATAGGTTTGTTTAAGGATTCCGGTCTTCGCACTATTCCGGCAAGTTCCAGATCAGGTGCAGCCTTAATTGCTTCTACTGCATATTTGCCAATATTTCCATAACCAACAATTGCCACACGATGTTTCTTCATTTCCTATCCTCCCCTTCATTTAGTTTGCAAGTAGGCGAGTGAGCGAGATTCACTGTTCCACTGTTTCAGTGTTTTATTAATTTAGCTTAAACATGTACAAAATTAACTTTTCCTTTCTCAAAAGTAGCTATTCGACGATACCCGGCTTTTTTGGCAATGGCCAAAGCTTTATCCACATCACGACCTGGCTGGTCAGGATGATGGGCATCAGAAGATAAAGAAATGGGAATATTGCACTCAAACATTAATTGGATTAATTCCGGAGAAGGATATAATTCTCCTACCGGTTTATACCAACCGTTGGTATTTAACTCTAATACTACCCCGGTTTTTTCAATTGCTTTTAAAGCAGGGTAAAAGGTAGCTTCTAAACTTTTCTTCGGCCGGTGCCCAAAAATTTTAATCAAGTCAAAATGGCCTATTAAAGGAAAAAACCCCGTTTGAGCTGTGGCGACCACTAAACTTAAATACTTTTCATATAACAGGTCTATATCCCAATTGTTAAACTCATCTTTATAGCGGTCAGCATCGAACATCCAATCTCCAATATAATGAACAGACCCGATACAGTAATCAAAGTCAAAACTATTTCTGATTTTCTTAATCTCAGAAATTTTATCAGGAAAATAATCTATTTCCAATCCCACCCTGATTTTTATATCAGGAAAGAGTTCCTGTAGTTTTGAATACAGACTAAAATCTAAATCAGGCAGGTAGCGGTCGTGATCAGCAAAACCAATCTCCGTAAGATTTCTTTCGCGAGCAGACTCTAAGTACTGGATTAAATTTTCCAGGGTATGCTCACGGTCTTTGTGACCCAAAGCATGTACATGGTAATCAACTAACAATTTCCTCCACTCCTTAATTTTAATTTAAGGTACTCAATATTTTGGTTTTATTTTATTATTTAATCCATATTTTTGCAAACGTTATAAACATAAGATATTCAAAGGTAATAAAAAGAGGTGGCATGCCACCTCTTTTTATTACCTTTGTAAGGATTTTGGTGTCTTTGGTTGATGAGCAATGTAGGCACAGGCAAAAACTGAACTTACATTAGCCAACAGCATTAATATAGAAGCCAAAGTAACAAAGATTGCTCTTTTCATAACTTCACCTCCTTTTTTTGTTGAAAATTGGCAATAAGGTTAAGGTTTGATATAGTATGCCGAAAACTATGCTCAACTGAATAAGGTTATTTTTAGCAAAATAGACAATAACCAAAGAAATTAAGACAATGACAATTGAAACGGTTTTTAATTTTTTTTTAAAACTCTTGGAATGAATGGGCTTCGCCGGTGAATCTACCGGAGCCAAAATAGCAACTATCATTAAACAGATAAACAAAACTGTTATAAATAGATAAACATTATCAAAACCATAAATACTAATTTTTTTGCTTAGGACACCGATTAAGGTATAAACAAAAGTTCCGAAAACCAAACAGGCCAGAGAACTATCAAAATGGGCACCACCGGAAACTTTCCTTAAAGCACCTCCGAAAACAACGGCTATGAACGCCGGCAACAAAGCATCAAATATGGAAGCTATAGCCAATATGGAAATTATATTAACTATAGATAATAGTAAAGTTTCAATAGCATAAATGATAATTTCTTCTTTTTTTTCGTTATAGTTAAGTTCTTGGCAAATATAAGCACCCAATTTTTCACTTAGTTTCCCAATGCTCATAAATACACCCCTAATTCTTTCTTACTTTATAAATGACAAAAGCTAAAATAAACATTACAAACACTTGAGGTAATGTTAGCAATAGTCTCAAGGTTACATTATTTACAAACTCCTGTTCCGAAATTTCCAAAATAGATGTAAGTGCCGTTAATATAAGAATTTCTGTAGTAGATAAAGCTAACATGCTTATTAAACCGGCCATGATAGCTATACTTAAATCTTGTACTTGGCCAAGTAATTTTATAAAAACGATTAATAATAAAATTAATACTATTGTGTGTACTCCAAAACTGATAGGTAATAATCTTATTACATACATGCTAAATGCTAAAAAAGTTCCTCCGAGTATTATTTTTTTCCAGTCTAAATCTGCCTTGGCAATAACAAAAGCCAGAGTAACTAAAGAAATTTCTTCTGGAATCCCCTGGATAATAAGAGCAATTAACGGTACTTGCATCTTAATCTCCTCCATTATCTGGTATCAACAGTCGTGATATTTATTCGACATAATATTTGGATTTTCCTTCCTATCAAAGAATAATTTTCAATAACTTTCAAAAAAATAGAATAGCGGCTCCTTTGGAGCCGCTATTCTTAAAACTTAATATTCCGGTGGTAGTTCTTTTAACTGTTCCATGGTAAATACCGGACCGTCTAAGCAAACATAACAGGAACCTATATTACAACGACCGCATTTACCTATGCCACACTTCATCCGCATTTCTAAAGTAGTAATAATGTCTTGATCAGCAAAGCCCATTTTTTGCAAAGCCGGTAGAGTAAACTTAATCATCACAGGAGGTCCACAGAGAACAGTCACCTGAGGCTGAAAAGCCAATTCCTCCACATAAGCTGGCACAAAGCCTACATGACCGTCCCAGCCTTCCTCTTCCCGGTCAATGGTTACATACAAATCCATATTGGGAACTTTCGGCCAGTTTTCAAACAAATCTTCTTTAAAGCAAAGGTCAGCTTTCGACCTCGCCCCATAAACTACACTTAACTTGCCGTAGTTTTCTCTGTTCCGGACACACTCCATAATCAGACTGCGAACGGGAGCTAAGCCAATCCCGCCTCCGATAAATAGTATATCTTTTCCTTTGAAATAATCTAAAGGAAAACCGTTCCCATAAGGCCCCCGGATACCCACTTCCTGTCCTTCTTCTATTTCATGTAGAGCCTCTGTTAACTGGCCCACAGATTTTATAGCCATTTCAATATGGTTTTCCCCTTTATTAGTAACGGAAAACATGGCTTCCCCAATAGCCGGTAATGAAAGCATACCTAACTGACCCGGCAGAGGGTCAAAAGGTTTTTTATCATCTATGGTGGTAATGTGGAAGGTTTTTACATCCGGTGTTTCTTGAACAATTTTAATAACTTTTGCTTTGATAGGAACTAAAGGATTGATTTCTTTTACTTGTTCCACAGTAACAGCCATCTTATTCCGCCTCCTTTATTTTCTTAATAATGGCGGTAATATCCAAGTTTACTGGACACTTTACTACACAACGACCACAACCGGTACAGAGAAGCATCTTATACCTTTCCGGGAAGTAACGAAGTTTATGCATAAACCTGTTCCGTACCCTTTCTTTTTTCGTAGGCCGTGGGTTATGGCCGCCAGCCATTTGGGTATACTCCCCAAACATACATGTATCCCAGCACCGAATTTTTACTCCGTCTTCGCCCCGTACTTCACTGTCAATATCAAAACAATGGCAAGTGGGACAAACATAGGTACAAGCACCACAATTTAAACACTTCCGGCAAATATCAGCCCAGAGAGGATGATCAAACATTCCCTGTAACTTTTCCGGAACTCCCTCTATATCAGCTTTTAGATTAAATTCACCAAAGGTAGGAATAGTGACTTCTTCCTCAGCCAACAGTCCCGATATTTTTTCCAAAATTTCTTGTCCCTTTGCACTTATAGCCTTAAAGCCAATTTTATCTTTTAAATCATAGGCTTGGATATCTGCCCCCACCCCATTTTGTGGGTCTACACCCATTGAACCGCAAAAACAGGCTTCCTGGGGTTGGAGACAGCTTAAAGCAATTAAAGCAGTACGATCTCTTTTATCTTTATAAAAATGATCTACATAGCCTTTGGTTAAAAATACCTGGTCCAAACACTCCAAGCTCTTTAAATCACAGGAGCGAATACCAAAAATCAGCTGTTCTTCCTTTTCCACAGGTAATTCTTCTATTTCTAATGATTTGTCTTTGGCCTTAAATTTGTACATTTTCTCAGTCTGGGGAAAGAAAATATCTTTGGGAGGCATAAGAACATTTTCCTCTAGGGCCAATTCCACATCTGCACTATAGGGAGTAAAACGGCTTACTCCTTCAAATTTTGCAGGCACCAATACATTATAATCTTTAGCTAATAATTGTAAAACTTCAGGTAACCGTTCTTTAGCAATTATTTTCATCATCTGCACACCTCCCTACATAAACTCTTCCGGGTCATTTTTGTCAAAATGGCCTAGAGGTAATACACCGTCTACCTTAACCCCGGCATCATACTCACCGAAAAGTTCGTTAATATCTTTAATCAGCTTTTTATTCAACAGCATAATCGGGATATGCATTGGACAAGCTCTTTCACATTCGCCACATTCAATACATCTTCCGGCCACATGCATGGCCCGGGTTAGAGCAAAAAATTGATTTTCCGAAGCATTATTGGCTTTGCCTATCCAACCGGTACGGCTTTGGTCAAAGATACATTCCCGGCAATTACAGGCGGGGCAAACATTGCGACAAGCATAACAGCGAATACAGCGTTCATATTGACTGGACCAAAAATCATACTTTTCATCAGAAGTCATTTTTTCCATCTGTTCCACATCACTGTATTCTTTAGCCTTGGCCTCCTTGGTAGCAGCCGCTTCATCTGCTGCTTTTTTATCACCCAGGAAATAATCGTAGACTAAAGGATTAGGGTATTTACATTCCTGGCATTTTTTAGCTAAAGGAATATCCCCATTAACCCCGAATTCCTTAGCTTTCTCTTGGTCTTTCATCCCTGGACAGGGAATACCAATTAACACATACTTTTCACGTTCCAACTGGTTATCTTCTAAAAGTATATTAAAAGCCCTGGAATCGCAGCCTTTTAGAAAAACAGCTACTTTACCCTCTTGATATCGATAATCCATTAAATATTTACTTAAGTTATGGTGACAATAATCATCATAAACCAATCTCTCTACATCTTCCGGTTTATCAACAAAGGCAGGGGGAGACAGGTACCAGAAGGTGCCTTTTTCCCAACCTAGTACTACATTTACTTCACCTTTTTGGAGCAGTTCCCGGGCCAGCTCCTGCATTTGTAAAGTTATCTCTTTCATTGGGCATCCCTCAACTTCCTATTAGGCCCTAAAGCCTTGATATCTTCAGTAAGCTTAGTAACAACCTCTTGAAACTTGGGACCTTCAGAACCGGAAATCCACCGGGCCTGGAACCTTTCCGGATCTAAACCCACATATTCCAGTAAACGTTGCATTAAAAGAAAACGTCTCCGGGTAAAATAGTTACCGGTAACATAGTGACAGTCGCCGGGATGGCAGCCTGCCACCAGGACCCCGTCAACTCCCCGCTGAAAAGCTCTTAGGACAAACTGAGGATTTACCCTTCCGGAACAAGGCACCCGGAGGATGCGAATATTAGGCGGGTATTGTAAACGGCTTAAGCCCGCTAAATCAGCACCGGCATAAGTACACCAGTTGCAAGCAAAAACCAGAATTTTAGGTTCCCAATTAGAAGATGTTTCTTTTACAGACATAAGGCATCCACCTCCGCCAGGATTTGTTCATTGGTAAAGTGTTTCAAATTCAGGGCTGAAGAACGACAGGTTACAGTACAAGCTCCACAACCTTGACACAGTCCACTGTTAACAGAAGCCACCTTTCGTTCAATGGTTTTACCTTGCACCCTTTCCTGGATGGTTTTTAATTCCAGAGCCTTATATGGACAAATAGGTATGCACATACCGCAGCCGGCACAGATAGCTTCATTAACCTGAGAAATAATAGGCTCAGTAGCCATTTGGTCTTTTGACAGGAGTCCGCAAACCTTAGCTGCTGCTCCGCTGGCTTGGGCTACTGATTCGGGAATATCCTTGGGCCCTTGACAGGCTCCGGCCAAATAAACACCTGCCGTGTGAGTTTCCACCGGTGCCAGCTTGGGATGGGCTTCTGTGTAGAAATTATCCTGGTCGTAGGAAATACCAATCATCTGGGCCAATTTAGCCGCATCATCTTTAGCCACCATGGCTGTAGCCAAAACTACCAGATCTGCTTCCACTTCCACCTGCTTGCCTATCAAGGTATCAGCACCTTTAACAATCAGTTTGTCGCCTTTTTGATAAATCTTGGATACCCGACCCCTGATATACGTAGCCCCATACTGGTCGGTAGTTCTGGTGTAAAATTCCTCATAACCTTTACCAGGTGTCCGAACATCCATATAAAAAATATAAACATTGGAGTCTTTAATTTTCTCCCTTACCAAAGTAGCGTGTTTAGCCGTATACATACAACAAGTCTTTGAACAGTAGGCTTTTCCTTTTGCTTCATCTCGGGAACCAACACATTTAATGAAAACAACATTTTTCGGTTCTTTACCGTCTGAAGGACGTTGAATTTTGCCCATAGTAGGACCGGAAGCATTAATTAATCTTTCAAAATGCAAACCGGTAATCACATCCGGGTATTTACCATAACCATATTCACCATAAACACTATGATCAAATTGATCAAAACCGGTAGCCACTACAATTGCGCCATACCGTTCAGTAACCAACTCATCTTCCTGGGTATAATCAATTGCCCCGGCAGGACAAACCCTTTCACAAACTTTACATTTACCTGTTTTAAAATAACGACAATTTTCCCGATCGATAACAGGTTTGTTAGGAATAGCTTGAGGAAAAGGTGTGAAAATGGATTTCCGAGTAGTCATTCCCATTTCAAACTCACTGGGAACCCGGCTGGGACATTTCTCTGAACAGAGACCACACCCTGTACATTTGTTCATATCTACCGAACGAGCTTTTTTCCGGATAGTCACATCAAAGTTGCCTACATAACCCTCTACCTTTTCTACTTCTGAAAAGGTAATAAGGTTAATATTAGGGTGATTAGCCGCTTCTACCATTTTAGGAGTTAAAATACAAGCGGAACAGTCTAGAGTAGGAAATGTTTTATCAATCTGAGCCATCCTCCCGCCAATGGAAGGCTCTTTTTCTACAATATCTACCTTATGACCGGCATTGGCAATATCAATAGCAGCCTGGATACCGGCAATACCCCCACCGATAACTAAAGCCCGTTTAGTAACAGGTATCTGGGACTTTTCTAAAGGTGTATTATTTAAAACTTTGGCTACTGCCATCCTGGTTAATTCTGTGGACTTATTCGTTGCCCGTTCTTTATCATCAGGATGTACCCAGGAGCAATGTTCCCGGATATTTGCCATTTCCAGCAGATAGCCGTTTAGCCCACCGCTTTCAATACAACGGCGGAATGTTGGTTCGTGCATCCTGGGAGAACAGGAAGCCACTACAACCCGGTCCAATTTATGATCTTTAATAGCCTTTTTAATTAATTCTTGGCCTGGTTCTGAACACATGTATTTATAGTCTGTAGCATAAACTACACCGGGAAAATCCTGAGCATTTTGGGCAACTTTAGCACAATCTACACTGGCCGCAATATTTGTACCACAGTGACAA
>DGEF01000001.1 GCA_002385805.1 Peptococcaceae bacterium UBA3933 | reverse complement strand
ACCAACACCAAATATTATAGAGCCCTTATTTATAACCTTTAAACAAATAAAAAAATTGCGCGGTGAGGCCCGCGCAATTTTTATTTCACCAATCTGTAATAACTATATTATTTGTCGATTTTTACACTGCTTTTATGTTAATTTAAAAAAGAAAATAATTAATTTGGTGACCGACAGTAGAATACAAAACTATTCCAAAGGTATTAAACAACCACCATTCCCGCATTATTGGCAATATTAGTGACTAATGCTATAAAAATAAGCAAAAGACCAATAAATACAATATGATTATGGTGAGTTGGGAATTTTTGTAATATTAAGTTTAAAAAATCTACTAAAATGTGTTAATGATATTTTCTTCAAATATTCACTTTAATATAAATTAATTTTATAAATAATATTCATTGATACTGTATAATTAGAAAAATTCAAAAATTTGCAACCTAAATTATATTTGGTGATATTTTTTATTTATTGTTGGCCATAAAAATGGCTTCCAAGGGGATGTCTTGGAAGTCATTTTTAAATTAAGCAAATGTAGCTAATACTACTATTTAAAAAAATAAAGCTATTTTACTATAGGGATTGGGATATTATTTCTCTTAAAGACTTGTCTTATCCGGATTTAAGGTGATTTTTACCAATCATATTTTTATGAATGTAAACTTTATTACAATATTTCAATAAGCTAATTGTTATAATTAAATCAAATAAACTTTTGTACAGTAAAAAAATTATTTATAAAAAAAGGGTGAAGAGAATGAGTGATAAAAAACAAATTTCAGAGTTGGAGTTTAGGGAAGATATTTTGTATCATAAGGAACATACCTGGGCAAAAATCGAAGGAGAACAGGTAAGGGTTGGTATTTCAGATTATGCTCAAGACCAATTAGGAGAATTAATTTTCATAGAATTACCAGAAGTCGGTACAGAATTTAGGCAAGGTGAGGTATTTGGACAAGCGGAATCCACCAAAACCGTTTCAGCTTTACATATGCCCATAAGTGGTGAAGTTATTGCTGTTAATGAGGATTTGGAGAATGATCCTGAACTGGTCAATAACGACCCTTATGGGAAGGGTTGGATTATCTTAGTAGAACCTCATGATTTAAAGGAAAGCGATAATTTGTTGACTAAAGAAGAATATATTAATTTGTTAAAAGGATAATGGAAAAGGAAAGGAGAAATAGAAAATGACAATAACAATTTTTTCTGTAACCGGTTGCGTAAGGTGTAAAATAGCAAAAAATTTTATGAGTGAACAGGGAATAAGTTTTGTGGAAAAAAACATGAAGGAAGAAGGGAAAGAGGATTTTCAGGCCTTTTATAAGGCTAATCGAAATGCAATTTTCCGGGGACCTGAAGGGATTGAGTTTCCAATAATCTATGATGGAGAAAATATCCGGCAGAGTATCGGTGCAGTAATGGCTTTCTTATATCATGGGAAAAAGCTGGACGGTTTTTTCTCAGTAGGTACAATGCATAAAGAATGGGTAGACGGTATTCATGTTTCTGGTGGTAATCCGAAGTATACGGAAGAATTTTTAGAAGTATTAAGATTCCTCAAGAATAATAATTTTAAGCTTCAGGTAGATACTAATGGAAAAAACAGTAGTATCCTTAAACGAATATTTGAGGAAAATCTGGCTGATGTTTTAATCATGAATGTGTTAGGACCTGAAAAACTTTATGGTCAATTAGCCGGCGAGGAAATAGATATTGAAGATGTGAAGAGAAGTTTAGCTCTTATCCCGGAATTTCCTAAATTTAAAATTCAGACTACTATTGTCCCGGTCACTCGTGAGGACGGTACTGTTAATTACTTTACTCCTGAAGAAATTGGGGAAACGGCCAAATTTATTGAAGAGGGAACAGGTACGAAGAAAAATCCTTATGTTATTAAGGCTTTTAACCCAAAAACATCTTCTAATCCGGCTTATAAATCACTGGAACCGCTGGAAAATCTCTTTCCTTACAGGTCCAAAGCTCGAATGTATCAAGTATTTACAGAAATAGAAAATTAAGAGGTGAACAAAATGAGTAAAAAAATCACGGTTTTAGGTGGGGGGCCTGGTGGATATACAGCAGCCATTAGGGCGGCTCAAAGAGGGGCTCAGGTTACTCTAATAGAAAAAGATTCTTTAGGGGGCACCTGCTTAAACCGGGGCTGTATTCCTACTAAAGCTTATGTGGAAAGTGTAGAGCAGATTGAAAAATTAAGCACCGGATTACAAGAGCTGGGTTTAGACGTGAGTATGCCTACTCCTGATTTAAAAAGTATGAAGGAGAGAAAAGATAAAATTGTGGCCCAATTGGTCGGTGGGGTTGAAGGACTTATTAAAAAGAATAAGATTGAATTAATCAAAGGAGAAGGTGAGATTTTATCTCCCCGCCAGGTTAAGGTTACTTTATCTGATGGGTCAGAAAAAATTATTGAAAATGAAGTGTTAATTTTAGCTAACGGTTCCCAACCGATTAAACTTCCAATTCCAGGTATAGATTTACCCCAGGTAATTAACAGCAAAGAATTATTAGAGTTAGAACAGTTGCCTAAGCACTTGGTAATTATCGGTGGAGGGGTCATAGGTATTGAGTTTGCTCAAATTTTTGCGGGACTTGGGTCAAAAGTAACTGTGGTAGAGATGTTGCCGCGAATTCTAGCAAATCTGGATGAGGAACTGGTGCGCCGCCTGCAACCGGTTTTAAAGAAAAAGGGTATAGAAATCTTAACAGGGACAAAAGTAACAGAAATCACCTCCCAAGGTGAAGAAGTACAAGTAAAGGTTTCCGGCAAGAAGGAAGACACGTTGGTTTGTGATAAAGTTTTAGTAGCCACCGGCCGGCAACCTAATTTCTTTGGTGTTCCTGTAGAAAAATTAGGTTTGGAAATGGACGGAAAATTTATCAAAGTTGACGGCAAAATGGCCACAAATATCGAAAATGTTTATGCTATCGGAGATTTAGTACCTTCACCCATGTTAGCCCATGTTGCTTCTTATGAAGCAGAAATAGCCGTTAAGGCAATATTTGGGGAACAAGTAGAGGCTGATTACACTGCTGTTCCTGCTTGTGTTTACACTCATCCGGAACTGGCCGGTGTAGGTTTAACCGAAAACCAGGCCAAGGAACAAGGATTAAAATACAAGGTGGGAAAATTCCCCTTTTCAGCTAATGGTCGCGCTTTAACCCAAGGGGCCAATTACGGTATGGTCAAGATTATTGCTGAAGAAGAAACGGGAAAAATTTTAGGTGCTCATATTTTAGGTCCGCAAGCCTCAGAATTAATTCATGAGTTGACTTTGGCTACCCGTTGGGGATTAACTGTAGACAAGGTAGCGGAAACAATTCATGCTCATCCCACTTTAGCTGAAAGTGTTTTGGAAGCGGCTCACGCTGTCTTCGGAAAAGCAGTGCATTTTGGCTAAACCATTACCACGGAAAACCCGTGGTATTTTTTTGTGTCTTTTATTTTTGGAAATTTGACAATTTTTTTAAAAATATTTTTTTGCATTCTGGCAGGGTTTTTAAAATAAATAGCGAATAAAGTGGGTACAGGTGGTATTAAATGGTTGGTTGTGGAGTAAAGTGGTGGGAAAGTGGTGAGACGGTATGTTTATGGGTGAATATCAACACACTATAGACGATAAAGGTCGTCTCATCATGCCTGCCAAATTTCGTGAAGAACTGGGTATTAAGTTTGTTATCACTAAGGGGTTAGACGGTTGTTTATTTGTCTACCCAATAGATGAATGGAGAAGGCTGGAAAACAAACTCCGCAATTTACCTTTTACTAAAGCTGATGCCCGGGCCTTTGCAAGATTTTTCTTCTCCGGGGCAACTGAGTGTGAATTAGATAAACAGGGAAGAATACTACTACCTGCTAATTTAAGAGAGCACGCTAAGCTTGTAAAAGATGTTTTTATAATTGGGGTAGCCAGTAGGATTGAAATTTGGAGTAAAGAGGTTTGGGAAGAATATAGCAGCAAAACAGAAAGCTCTTACGAAGAACTGGCAGAAAAGCTGGTTGATTTCGATCTAGACCTCTAAGACCCCAAAATTAACCAAGACTTAACCTTAACCTTAACCTTGCGACTGAAGGTCGCAATACAAGCCACTAGCCACTAGTAGGAAGAGTGATACTATGAATTTTGAACATGTGCCTGTGCTTATCAAAGAAGTAATAGATATTCTTAATCCTCAGCCCGGAGAGGTTTTTGTGGATTGTACTTTAGGAAAAGGAGGGCACAGCCGGGAAATTTTAAAAAGAATTATCCCTGATGGCTATTTAATAGGTATAGACCAGGATGCTAATGCACTTCGTGCAGCTAAAGAAAACTTAGCAGATTTTCAGGATAATGTTATTTTCGTCCATAGTAATTATGAACGGCTAGATGAAATCATAAGAGAGTACATTCCTAGCGGAGCAGATGGAATCCTTTTCGATTTAGGCGTCTCCTCTCATCAATTAGATGAGAAGGAACGTGGCTTTAGTTATATGCAGGATGCGCCTTTAGACATGCGTATGAATCGTGAAAATCCTTTTACGGCGAAAGATCTGGTAAATTCCTACTCTCAGGAGATGTTGGCGAAAATTATCAAAGAATACGGTGAGGAAAGGTGGGCCCAAAGGATAGCAGAGTTTATAGTCCAGGCACGTCAGGAAAAAAGTATTGAAACTACCGGAGAATTAGTAAAAATTATTAAGGCTGCTATTCCGGCCGGAGCCAGAAAGGAAGGACCTCACCCGGCTAAACGAACTTTTCAGGCTATTCGGATTGCGGTAAATAGAGAACTGGAAATATTAGAAGAAACTTTAGAGAAAGCCGTCATGTGTCTGAAAGAGGGAGGGAGAATAGGTGTTATTTCTTTTCACTCTTTGGAAGATCGTATTGTAAAGGAAAAATTCAAGTACTGGTCTTTAAAATGTGTTTGTCCACCGGAGTTACCAATCTGTCAGTGCAATAAAAAACAAATCGTTAAAATATTAACCCGCAAACCGGTGACCGCCTCATCATTAGAACTACGGGAAAACCCCCGGGCCAGAAGTGCCAAATTTCGTGCAGCGGTCAAGATAATCTAATTAGTCTTTAAATGCTAACTAAGTGTTCTAAAAGTAAAGGAGGTTGAATACTTTGGTAATGGCTAGAAAAAAAGCTGCAGGTACAGATTATATTCCTGACTATAGCTATAGTCAACCTGTGCCTACTTCACCTGCGTCTACTCCCAAGGTTAAAACCTCCTCGAAGAGATCTCCCAAAAAATCTTTTTGGCTGTTTAAGGTTTCACCGGTTATGTCCGTTATTTTCATATTGTTTTTAATTGGTATAAGTTTGGTTGCTCAACACGCCTGGTTAAACTTTTTGGGGTTTCGCATTTTTCAATTAAATAATGAAATAGCAAAATTACAAGAAGAAAATGAAAAGTTAAAGTTACAAATTTCCGCAGAAGCCTCATTAGATAAGATAGAGGAAATTGCCTTAAACCAATTAGGTATGATTGACCCCGAAAATATTTACTATGTCTATCCTTCTAAAGATTCAGAAAAACCAAAACAGGATCAAGTACAGATTGCGGGATTTATCCCTGAATCAAAAGAAAAAAAGGAAAATAATAATAATAATGATGTACCTACTAATACCTGGTTAGGAACTGTTGAGGATTTTTTTCATTATTACCTAAAGGAGAAGAGATAAGACTAGGGGTGGAATAGTTTGGTTAGCATTTCTATGAAAAAAAGAATCAGTTTTATTTTTCTAATGGTAGCCTTGTTTTTAAGCCTTTTGGTGGTCAGGTTAGCTTGGATTCAATTAATTCAAGGAAAAGAATTGCAAGCTAAAGCCATTGACAGTCGATTACGCAATATCGACATAAAGGCTAAACGAGGCATTATTTATGACCGGAATGGAAGTCCTTTGGCTATAAGTGTTAGCACCGAATCTGTTTATGCTGTACCTTCGCAGGTGAGAAGTTCAGGTAGGGTTGAAGAAATTGCGGAAAAGCTTGCTGAAGTGCTGGAACTGGATAAGGATAAACTCATCGAGAAAATGAACAAAAAAATAGCTTTTGAATGGATAAAAAGAAGAGTACCTGATGAGAAAATAAAACAATTAAAAGAGCTGAATTTACCCGGAATTAATTTTGTAGAAGAAAACCAAAGGTATTATCCCAAAGGTGAATTAGCGGCTCATATTTTAGGTTTTGCCGGTATTGACAACCAGGGATTAAACGGCATTGAATTAGCTTATGACAAAGAACTCCGTGGTGTTTCCGGTAAAATCATGATTGAGTATGATGCTGCCGGCCGGGAAATACCAAATGCAATGCATCAGTACATACCACCCGTAGACGGTCACAGTATTTATTTAACTATCGATGAGACCATTCAGTATATAGTGGAGCGGGAAATTGACCAGTTAATGAAAGAAAGACAGGCTAAAAAAGCATCTATAATAGTAATGGATGTTAAAACCGGCGAAATTTTAGCCATGGCCAACCGGCCAACTTTTGATCCTAATAATTATGCTGATTATGCCCAAGAAGTTTGGCGTAATTTTGCCATTTCTGACGCGTACGAACCTGGCTCCACTTTTAAGACTGTAGTAACCGCTGCAGCTATAGAAGAAAAAGTAGTCAAACCTACGGATCGTTTTTATGACCCCGGCTATATCAAAGTCGGTAAAGAAACTATCAAGTGCTGGACTCGTAACCCCCATGGCAGCCAGTCTTTTGTGGAAGGTGTACAGAACTCCTGCAACCCGGTTTTTGTTACTGTAGGTTTGCGTTTAGGTCAGGACTTATTTTATAAATATTTAAACGGTTTTGGTTTTGGTCAGAAGACGGGAATTGATTTGCCTGGAGAAGCTACAGGTATTATTGTTAATAAATCCAGAGCTAAAGAAATCGATTTGGCCAGTATGTCTATTGGGCAGGCCAATGCGGTTACTCCTTTGCAACTGGTTAGGGCTTTAGCGGCTGTCGCCAATGACGGTTGGTTAATGAAACCTCAAATAGTAAAAGAAATCAGAGATCTGGAAGGAAATTTAATTAAAAAAATTGAACCTGAACCCATTAATCAGATTATTTCCAAAGAAACTTCTACCCAAGTTCGGGAAATATTAGAATCGGTTGTAAGTGAAGGCACAGGGAGAAATGCTCAGATAGAAGGCTATAAGGTGGCAGGAAAAACGGGAACCGCTCAGAAAATATTACCGGGCGGAGGTTATTCAACCACCGAATATATAGCTTCTTTTGCCGGTTTTGCTCCTGCCGATGACCCGCGGATAGCGGTGCTGGTTGTGGTAGACTCACCTAAAGGAATCTATTATGGAGGTACCGTGGCCGCCCCTGTTTTTAGAAATATAGTTTTAGATACCTTGCGGTATTTACAGATCCCTCCTCAAGTGAGCAGTGAAGATAAAAAAGAAAAAATTGAGAAGGTTATTGTACCAGACGTAAAACAAGAGACAGTTGAAAATGCAGAAAAAAAATTGAAGTCTGTAGGGCTTAAGGCTAAAATTGAAGGTGAAGGTGATCTGGTAATAACCCAGCTACCTCCTGTTGGCACCGAATTAGTTAAGGGCAGTACAGTTATCTTGTATACACAGGATGAAGAATCTGATCAAGTAGTAATTCCCGATTTAAAAGGTACAACTATCAAGGAAGCTCATACTATTTTGACTGAACTGGGTTTAAAAATGGCTCCCCAAGGAAGTGGTTTAGCCTCTTTACAGGACCCGGCACCCGGAGTGAGAGTTATGAAAGGCAGTACGGTCAGGGTTCAGTTTACTTCACCCGGTAAAGACGATACTATTTTAGAGACAATAAGTCCTTGACTTATCTTTTTCATACCGGCGCCAACTTTAAAAAGGATCATTCAAAGTCTGGGATTTTCCCAGACTTTTATCAAATTAGGTGTTAGATTTTTTATAGATACTTATTATTTTAATACTTTCCTAGCTGGGCTATACTATAAAGGTACAGGTCGTCTGGAGAAAGGGGAAATTTATGCTTTTAGAGAATTTACTGGAGAGCATAGAAAAAAAAGCAGTTTCACAGGTAAAAGATTTAAGAATAAAGGGAATTAAATATGATTCGCGGGAAGTTGTTCAAGGTGACTTGTTTGTGGCCATTAAAGGGTTTCAAACAGATGGGCACCAGTACATTGAAAATGCTTTAGAAAACGGTGCCGTGGCCGTCGTCTTAGAGGATGAAACTTATTGTACCGATAGATACCCCTGGATATTGGTTTCCGATAGCCGGTTATCGTTAGCCCAATTAAGCGCGGCTTTTTTTGATTATCCTTCCCGAAAATTTACTTTAATCGGCGTTACCGGCACAAATGGTAAAACAACTACGACTAATCTAATAGCCAGGATTTTGGAAGATGCAGGTTATAAAGTAGGTTTAATCGGTACTATTCATAATCGCATAGGTTCCCGGATTCTGCCCGGGGAAAGAACAACTCCCGAATCTTTAGATTTGCAAAAGTTGTTCAGGGAAATGACGGAAGAAGGGGTTACTCATGTGGTTATGGAAGTAAGTTCCCATGCCTTGGATCTCCATAGAGTAACCGGAAGTGAATTTGACTTAGCGGTATTTACGAATTTGACCCAAGACCACTTGGATTATCATAAATCTATGGAGGATTACTACCAGGCAAAAGCCAAGCTTTTTTTAGGGTTGGATTCACCCCATAATGTAAAGCCAGGGGATAAATATGCTATTGTCAATACTGATGACTTGTGGGGAAAGAGATTATTAAAAGAAATTAAGGTAAAAACAATTTCTTACGGAATAGAACAAGGTGCCTTTTTCCGAGCTGACCAGATTAAAATTACACCTATAGGCGTTAGCTTTTTGGTTGATGACAGGATGATTAATCTTAAATTAACAGGTAAGTTTAATGTTTATAATTCTTTAGCCGCATTAGCCGCCGTTCATGCTTTAGGTATACCTTTAGAAAAAGGGATAGCCAGTTTGGAAAAGGTAACAGGAATTCCGGGACGTTTTCAATTGGTAGAAGGAAGTGGTGATATTACGGTAATAGTCGATTATGCTCATACTCCTGATAGCCTGGAGAATATCCTTGCTACTGCCCGGGAGTTTGCCCAAAGAAGAATTATTACGGTTTTTGGCTGTGGTGGCAATCGGGATAGAACTAAACGTCCTTTAATGGGTAAAGCAGCCGCCCGATACAGTGATTTTTGTATAATAACTTCAGATAACCCACGGAACGAAGAACCGGAAGCCATAATTGAAGATATTTTATCCGGCTTAAAAGAAATTTCTTTTGAAAATTATCGGGTGGTGGTAGACCGCCGACAGGCTATTACAGAAGCTTTAAATTTAGCTGAAAAAGGAGATATAGTTATAATTGCCGGGAAAGGACACGAAACTTACCAAGAAATCAAAGGCAAAAAGTATCCTTTTGATGATAAACAGGTTGCGGAGGAAATCTTAAGCTCCCTTCGGCGTAGAAGTTAAGGATATATAGATAATCTGCATGTCAGTGGGCGAGTGGGCGAGTTTCTAGCCACCAGCCGCTAACAACCAGTCATATAAACTAGTTACTAGTCACCAGTCACTAGTCACTAATTAAGGAGTGTCAATGATGCTAGATATATCATTACAAAACCTGGCGAAAATTTTAGGAGCCGGGTATCAAGGCAATTCTGAAGTCAAAGCTTCCGGTGTTGCTATTGACAGTCGCCGGGTACAAAAAGGTGATTTATTTTTTGCTTTGCCGGGGGAAAAGGTCGATGGCCATGAGTTTATTGATGAAGCGTTAGCTAAAGGTGCTGTGGGAGCGGTAATTTCTGATGTAAACCTGGTGAAGGCTCCGGAAGACAAAAATTTAATCATTTGTCGCAATCCCCTTAAGTTACTACAAGATTTAGCTAAATTAGTCAGACAAAACACAAATATTCCGGTAGTAGCCATTACAGGAAGTACCGGTAAAACTACTACTAAGGATTTAATCTTTAGTATTTTAAGTCAGACCTATAATTGTCTGAAAACGGAAGGCAACTATAATAATGAGCTGGGTTTACCTTTAACTTTATGTAAATTAAATAGGGAACATGAAGCGGCAGTTTTGGAAATGGGGATGCGGGGGCTAGGACAGATTTCTTTTCTCTGTGAGATAGCTCAACCTACTCTAGGGGTAATTACCAATATTGGGCAAGTTCATGCAGAACTTTTAGGCTCTCAAGAGAAAATTGCCCAAGCAAAGGCGGAATTATTAGAATACCTTCCTCCTCAAGGTACAGTGGTTTTAAATATTGATGCGCAAAGTTTATTAAAGCCCTGGCTAAAAAATTTTCAAGGCCAAGTGCTCTGGTTTGGATTAAGAGAAGAAGCGGATATTCGGGCCAAAAATATTCAGTATTTAGGGGAAGAAGGCAGTAAATTTACTGTAATTATCAATGAGGAAGAGGAAGAAATAACAGTAAATATCCCCGGAGAACATAATATTTTAAACGCTTTAGCCGGTATAGGTATTGCCAGGACTTTGGGGGTTGGTTGGGAACATATAAAAAGAGGATTAAGACAGGCCCAATTAACGGGTATGCGTTTAGAAATACTGGAAAACGACATAGGTGTAAAAATTCTTAATGATACATATAATGCTAATCCTACTTCTATGGCGGCTTCCTTAAAAACACTGGCGCACTTTTCCGGGACGCGGAAAATTGCAGTCTTGGGAGATATGTATGAATTAGGTATTTATGAAGAAGAAGGCCATAAATTAATGGGACAAATAGCTTGCCGGGAAAAGGTAGATCTACTGGTAGCAGTGGGCAATTTAGGTAAACTTATCGGTCAAGGGGCTATTGAGGCAGGTTTGGATCCTCAAAAGGTGGTTTTTGCAGCAAATAATGAGGACACTGCCAGGATATTAAAAGGATATCTTAATAAAGGGGATGTAGTATTAGTTAAAGGCAGTCGCGGTATGCAGATGGAGGAAATAGTGAATGAACTTATGAGGTGACAGGCATGAAAGATTTGTTAACGACTTTTATTATCAGTACTGTAGTTTGTTTAATAATAGGACCTTTTTTAATCCCGGCTTTGCGAAGATTAAAATTTGGACAGAGCGTCCGTGATGATGGACCTAAACGCCATTTGAAAAAACAAGGTACTCCTACTATGGGTGGGGTAATGTTTTTTTTCAGTTTAACTTTAGGTACATTAATCATTGTTCATGATAGTTTAGTTATTTATACTTTACTGATATTTACCCTGGGTTATGGACTTATTGGATTTATTGATGATTATATAAAAATTGTCAAAAGGAGATCTTTAGGACTAAAGGCCCGGGATAAGCTGGCAGGTCAATTTATTTTGTCCACAATCCTGGCTTGGACTGCCATTAATTATTTAGACCGGGGTACAGATTTAATTATTCCCCTTTTAGGAAGCAGTTGGGATTTAGGCTGGGCCTACATACCTTTTGTTATTTTAGTGGCCGTAGGTACTACTAATGCAGTTAATTTAACCGACGGTTTGGATGGTTTAGCAGCGGGAATAACTTTATTTGTAGCCTTAGGCTATGTTTTAATCGGTTTAAACCAGGATCTATACAGTATCACTATCTTTAGTACCGCTTTGGTAGGAAGTTGTTTAGGTTTTCTTTTTTTTAATATCCATCCGGCTAAGGTTTTTATGGGTGATACGGGCTCTTTGGCCCTGGGGGGAGCAATTGCTGCTCTGGCTGTAATTACCAAAACTGAACTGTTATTAGTTATTTTAGGGGGAATTTATGTTATAGAGGCCCTTTCGGTAATTATTCAAGTTATCTCTTTTAAGTTAACCGGGCAAAGGGTTTTTTTGATGAGCCCTATTCATCACCATTTTGAATTAAAAGGCTGGTCGGAA
Source organism: Peptococcaceae bacterium UBA3933 (assembly GCA_002385805.1). GTDB lineage: Bacteria > Bacillota > Peptococcia > Peptococcales > BICA1-8 > UBA3933. The sequence goes on along the minus strand of DGEF01000001.1, from coordinate 1,320 downwards.
CAAAGAGTAGTCTTTACCTTTTGGTTTGTCGCCGCCTGCATGGTTATTTTAGCTTTATTGGTTTATAATTTAACATTCCAACTTTAGGTATTTAGTGGCTAGTTATTAGTGGCTAGGAAAAAATGATTTTATAGTTACTTAAGGACCAGCCACAAAAAAACTAGCCACTAGCCACTAACATAGGGGGTTTGATATAAATGGATGTTTCAGGACGTAGGGTCTTGGTTTTAGGGGCGGCTAAAAGCGGTGTAGCTGCCAGTAAATTTTTAAAGGAACACGGCGCAGAGGTAATCTTATCAGATATAAAAACTTTTTCGGAAATGCAAGGAATTGAAGAAGAGGTTAAACCCCTGGGAATCAACACTATTTGGGGTAAACACCCGGATATAAAATCTCTCTCTCCTCAACTAATTATAGTCAGTCCAGGTATACCCTTGTCTGTTCCGCCTTTAGTGGAAGCGGCCGAACTCAATATTCCCATTATCAGTGAGCTGGAATTGGCTTTTCAATTTGCCCGTACTCCTTTCATTGCTGTTACAGGTACAAATGGTAAAACTACAACTACAGCTTTGACCGGACAACTTTTTTTAGATGCCAATCGGAGGGTATTTATAGGTGGAAACATTGGCTTACCCTTAATTAGCCAGGTGGAAAAATACGGTCCCCAGGATTTAATTGTAGCAGAAGTCAGCAGTTTTCAATTGGCAACAACTAAGACTTTTAAGCCTAGGGTTGCAATTATTATTAATATTACCCCGGACCATTTGGACTGGCATGGTAGTATGGATGCTTACCGGGAGGCGAAAGCTAAAATTTTCGCCAATCAAAGTGAGGAAGACATTTTAATTCTTAATTACGATGATCCCTTGGTTAAAGATTTAGCTTATCGAGCAAAAAGTCAGGTGATATTTTTCAGTTGTCGGAATAAGTTAGAAGAAGGGGTATATTTATTAAATGGGCAGGTAGTCATTGATATTGGCGAAGGTCCTGTACCTATTGTGGAAAGGGAAGATATTTTCCTGAAAGGCAACCACAATTTAGAAAACGTAATGGCGGCTGTAGCGGCAGGATACATTTTGGGTTTAGAACCGGAACAAATTAAAGCCACTTTAATTAGCTTTAAGGGTGTAGCCCACCGTTTAGAATTTGTAGCTGAAATTGAGGGAGTAAAATTTATTAATGACTCAAAAGGCACTAACCCTGATGCCAGTATAAAGGCTATTGAGGCCTATTCAGAGCCTATTATTTTAATAGCCGGCGGCAAAAATAAAGGCAGTGATTTTTCGGAATTCGCTCTTAAAATTAAGGAAAAAGTAAAAG
>DGEF01000004.1 GCA_002385805.1 Peptococcaceae bacterium UBA3933 | reverse complement strand
ATTTTCCGGCTTCTTAATTTCTTCAACCTCTTTAGTTTCCATTTCTTCGATTTTCTTCGCTTCAGATAATCGTGAGGTAGTATGCAACAAATAACCTAATAAACCACTGCCTACAGCTAAAACCAAAAAAGGAAAAGTAGGCAATTTCGAAAACAATCCTAAAAATGCCAAGACTACTGCCGCTATTCCCAGAGCTCTAGGATAAGCCAAAACTTGTCTAGTCAGATCCTGACCTAAATAAGATTCAGATGCGGCCCTGGTAACAACAATACCCATAGAGGTTGACAAAAGAAGAGCTGGAATCTGAGTAACCAAACCGTCACCGACAGTCAACAGGGTAAAAGTTCTGGCTACTTCCCCTATTGAACCTAATTCCATTTGAAAAAAACCGATAATCATGCCACCTAAAATATTTATCAAAGCAATAATGATACTGGCTATGGCATCACCTTTTACAAACTTGCTGGCACCGTCCATTGCCCCGAAAAAATCCGCTTCCCTTTGGATATTTTTCCTGCGTGTTCTGGCCTCATTTTCACTTATCAAACCGGCGTTTAAATCCGCATCAATGGCCATTTGCTTCCCGGGCATAGCATCTAAAGTAAAACGGGCCGCAACTTCAGAAACCCTTTCCGCACCTTTGGTAATCACAATAAATTGAATGACAACAAGAATTAAAAAGATAATAAAACCGACTACGGGATTTCCTCCCACCACAAAGTTACCAAATTGAGCAATTACTTCCCCAGCATCTGCGTATAAGAGAATCAGCCTGGTCGAAGAAATATTTAAAGCAAGGCGAAAAAGAGTCATTATTAACAACAAAGTAGGGAAAACAGAAAAATCCAAAGGCTCTAGGTTATACATTGTTACTAAAAGTATAGTTAAGGAAAGGGTAATATTTAAAACAATCAATAAGCTTAAAAGCCAGTCCGGTATAGGAATAATCATCATTATAATAATTAAGATTACACCTAAGGCTATTACTAAATCACTTTGCCTAAAAATCCTATTTAATAATGATGTTTGTGATGTTTGAGACACAGCCATCTTGAATGCCTCCTAAACTTTTCCCTTTAATCGGTAAACAAAGGCCAATACTTCGGCCACTGCTTGAAATAAATGTTCAGGTATTTGTTCATTTATATCTACACTATGGTAAAGAGTTTGAGCCAAAGGTTTATTTTCTACTATGACTACACCGGAATCCTGGGCAATTTCCTTAATCTTTAAAGCAATTAGGTTTTTCCCTTTAGCGATTACTACCGGAGCATCCATAACTTTGGCGTCATATTTAATAGCTACTGCAAAGTGAGTAGGGTTAGTTATAACCACATCGGCTTCAGGTACACTCTGCATCATTCTGTGCATAGCCATTTGCCGTTGTTTTTCTCTAATCCTACTTTTTATCAGTGGGTCCCCTTCAATATTTTTATATTCATCTTTTATCTCTTGTTTAGACATCTTTAAAGAAGATTCGTACTCATACTTTTGATACAAATAATCTATTAAACCTAAAAAAATTAATATTAATACCACTTTCCACATTATTGTGAAAAGAATCTCTCCTAAAAAACCGATAATTGATTTTATCTCCATATCCATTAAATAAGAAAAAGAATTAATTTGCTTTTTAATAGTAGAATAAGCAACATAAGCCAGCAATAATATTTTCGCCGTCGCTTTAGCCAATTCTACGAGAGCTTTTTTAGAGAAAATTCTTTTTAGTCCTTCTAATGGATTAATCCTAGAAAGCTTAACTGTTAGAGCCTCAGTAGAAAACAAAAATCCTACTTGGATGAGATTTGCGGCCACTGCCACCACAAAAATTATTAAGAGAATTGGTAAAAGAAGGCTAAAAACTAAATAGATTACTTGAGATAAAACAGGGACTATATTTTCTAAGGAAAAGTCAGTTAGAATCAAATTATTCCAAAGCCTGACACTAAAATTTTCCCACCGTTCGATCATGCTAATTAATAAGGTATTGATAATGCCAAAGGCAGCTAATAAAACAAGTGCTGAATTAACCTCACTGCTTTTTAAGACTTGTCCCTTTTTTCGAGCCTCCTGCCGCCTTTTAGGGGTTGCTTTTTCTGTTTTTTCGCCGGCAAACAATTGGAGATTAAGATAGTATTTACTCATGCTAACACCCTTAGTCCCCGAAAAATATCTTGCAGAGAACCTTCAAACAAAGCATTTAAGAGATAAATATAAAAAGGAAGTATTAAAAACATTAACAAAAAACCAATTAAGATTTTGGCCGGCATACCTACTAAAAAAACATTCATTTGCGGCACGGTTCTAGCGATAATACCCATTACAAAATCTGTAATGAATAAGGCCCCTACCAAAGGTGCCGCCAGCTTTAAGGCAATAACAAACATGTTGGCGGTTACTTGTATTAAGAATTCAATTAAAGCACCTTTGATAATAAGACCGTTAACCGGTACTATTTTATAAGATAAAAAAAGGGCTTCAATTAATTGGTGATGACCGTTAATAGATAAATAAACTAAAATCGCCAAGAGATTTTGAAAGGTACCCATTAAGGGTACTTGCAGACCGGTTTGCGGGTCCATAACGTTTACTATTCCGAAACCCATTTGCATATCAATACTTTGACCTGCCAATTGAATGGCCGAAAACAAAAGGTTAGCTACAAAGCCGATTACTATGCCTACTAAAAATTCACTGATTAATAAAAATATAAATCCTAAATCCAAGTTATATTCTTCGCTAGGAGCTAGTACAAGAAAAACCATTGTACTTAATAATAAAGAAAAGAAAATTCTTACGGGAACGGGAACACTACGGCTGCTAAAGACAGGTGCTGAAAAAATCACTCCGATTATACGGAATAAAAATATGAAATACCCTGGTAATTGTGCCAAAAGAGATGTTAACCCTTCCATAACCTTTACCTACCTAATCCTGGTATAATCTCAAAAATCATTTTAGTGAAACTAATCATAATGTTTAACATCCAGGGTCCGAAAATTAAAAGCAAGATTAGAATAGTGATAATTTTAGGCACAAAGGTCAAGGTTTGTTCTTGAATTTGGGTTGTGGCTTGAAAAATACTGATCACCAGCCCCACAATTATGCTACCGGCCAATAAAGGACCGGCAATTAAAAGGGTTGTAAATATAGCTTCCCTAGCTATATAAAGAACATAATCCTGAGTCATTTAAGTTGCTCCCTTACTAAAAACTTAAAACCAAAGACTCCACAACAAGATGCCAACCGTCAACAAGAACAAAAAGTAAAAGTTTAAAGGGCAATGAAATCATCATCGGCGGAACCATCAACATCCCCATGGACATTAATACACTGGCTACCACCATATCAATTATGATAAAAGGTATATAGATCAAAAAACCTATTTGAAAAGCAGTTTTTAATTCACTGATCACAAAGGCAGGGATTAACACATAAGTTGGAATATCACCTTTTACCAGAGGACGTTCCATACCAGATAAATTAACAAATAAAGCCAGATCGTTGGTTCTGGTATGTTTAAACATAAACTCCCTTACCGGAGCTATTGCAGCTCTTCCTGCTTCTTCAAAAGTTATTTCATCAGCCAAATAAGGTTGTAAAGCATTTTCATTAATATCCACCCAAACAGGGGCCATAATAAAAAAGGTCAGAAACAAAGCTAAACCGATCAAAACCTGATTTGGTGGCATTTGTTGAGTTGCCAGGGCATTGCGAACAAAAGATAAAACCACAATTATCCTGGTAAAAGAGGTAGTTAAAATCAAAATTGCCGGAGCTAAGCTCAAAATTGTTAAAAGGGCAAGTAATTGTAAACTTACAACTACCTCTTCCGGTGTTTCTGCTGTTTCTACCCCTACTTCAAAACTGGGAAAAGGTAGTGGGGCAGCCCAACCTTCTTTAGCAAAAATAAGGAATAATAAACAAGCAAACAAAACCGGTAACCTATTTTTCATACTTTTCGTCCTCTTCTTTATCTGAATAGAGATTTTGTATCTTTTGAAGATTATATTGTAATGACTGATGAAAATTTCTCTGGTTTTTACTGTTGAAAACAGGAAGCTTGTCCCGCCAATTTGTCTTCTGCACTGGCTCAAGGGCTAAGCCTCTTAATTCTTCCAACCTTATTTCATCTTCAATAACCGTTAAAACATTAATCTGGGAATCAGTAACACCTAAAACATAACCTTTGCCTTCTATCTCCACTAAATAAATATTTTTATTTGAATCTAGAGAAAATCGGTCTAATACACGAATCCAATCACCGCTTAAAGTCTGTATTTTAAATTTCTGAGCAAAAAATTTAACACCTATATAAGTTATAAGAATAACACCTAAAACTGAAAACAAATACTTTAACAATAAAGTACCGCTATTGAGGCTTTGGCTGAATTCTCCCTCTTTCTCCGGAATTTCCAGATCCAAAGGTTCTTCTTCAATAGCAAAGGCATTATAAGTAAATGTATTTAAAAATAATAAAAGCAGTAAAACCAAGACGGAGAATTTGGAAATATTCATAATAAAGCCTTGCGCACCGCCTCAACCACTCGTTCAGGTTGAAAAGGTTTAACTACAAAATCTTTAGCTCCTGCTTGAATAGCATCTATAACCATAGCCTGCTGGCCCATGGCACTGCACATAACTATCCGAGCACCGGGATTTATTTCCCGGATTTTTTTAACGGCAGTTATGCCATCCATTTCCGGCATTGTTATATCCATGGTCACCAGTTCCGGCTGTAGTTCCTTATATTTTTCAACTGCAACTTTACCGTTTTCTGCTTCCCCTATGACTTCATAACCGTTTTTAGTCA
>DGEF01000097.1:4254-16683 GCA_002385805.1 Peptococcaceae bacterium UBA3933 | reverse complement strand
GGTTTATAATAAAAGCCTTCTAAATGAGCTAAGGAAACTAATTTAATTAAGTTCTGGTAACCCCTATTGTCTTTAGCTAAGAGCACCAGATGATAAGGTGAATCGTCAATATTAGCCCTTTTGTCAAAACGAGAATAAGGCGCCACATACACCTCACAACCAATAATCGGTTTAATTCCCGCCTTTTGGCAAGCTTTATAAAAATCAATTACCCCATACATTACTCCATGGTCGGTAATTGCTAAGGCCTCCATATTTAATTCTTTGGCTTTATTTATCAGATGATCTAAACGACAAGCGCCGTCTAATAAACTATAGCAGGTATGAACATGTAAGTGCACAAAAGGCTTGGCCATTTTTCTCACTCCAAATTGGTACTCTAAAATATTACTTCTAGATTAATAAACCATATCCTGCATAATGTAATTGGTAGAAAAATATAAATAGAACTAAGATTATTTAGTCGATTCTCCGGTATAGCCGCTCAAGTAAAGTATTTTCATTTAGTTTGATACGTTCTAAAACGTATTGTATTAAAGGAGAATAACTATGGATAGCTTTCCGAATAGGTTAGTTTTTATTTTCTGTACGGCATTAGGGATAGTTTTAGGTGGGGCCCTTATTGGTTCCTTATCCACAATTATTACCGGTCAGCAGCCCTACTTTACTATGCGCAAATTAGCCGAGGATATGAAACTCTGGGCAGTTGTGGCAGCACTTGGGGGTTCTTTTAGTTCTTTTGAAGCTTTAGGCTCAGGTCTATTTTCAGGGGAAATTCGCATCTTGGCTAAACATTTTTTCTATGTAGTTAGCTCCTTTGCAGGAGCGGAATTAGGGATTTATCTTATTTATACACTTACTGGTAGTGGAAACCCATGAGATACCTTTTTCAATTTTTAAGTGATCCTTTTAAAAAAATATTAGCCCTGTTTATTTTAGGGGTAGTTATCGGGTCGGCTATGACTAATTTAGCTATTGGTTACCAACTGGATAAACTATACAGTCAGAAATTAAATTTAGAAGCCCAGCTTGCTGATAAAGAGGAACAAATTAAAGCTCTGGAAGAAAAGGTCTCGGAAGCAAACCGCTGGTTAATTGTGCAAGAAATTCAGGTAGAAATCACCTTGCCCGAAAGAAGTTTTCCTGATAAACAACAATTAGAACTGGAAATTGAGAAAATAATAAAAAATATCCTAAAAAATGTCCGCGGCCAAAAGGTATCCCAACTGGATCCCATGGTAATCTGGAATATTGTCGATCAAAGAAAAGTAGAAGTTCTGGGTTACCAGTTTACTTTGGAGGTTCAAGGCATTATAGTTTCAGAAAAAGTAGTGTTTTATATTTTTGCCAAATACCATGACCCCCTCCAACAGGAAGAGCCAATATAAATAATAAGCCCAAAAGTGGTCAAGTGAGCGAGAAAGCTTCCCGCTCACTTTTTATTTACGAACCACCCGTGCGGTGGTCATAGCTTTGGCTTTTAGTTCAGACTCAGAATAAAGTTCTATTTCCACGGTACAGGTCTTTTTATTTGTATGCAGTATGGTAGTATATACTTCCACTTGTTCACCTACTGCAGGAGGGTTCATTTGATAAATAATAAAGTTTTCCGTAACCGTATCCCAACGGAGGCTTTTGCGCACTGCTATATATGCTGCCGTACTCATAATCATTACTACCGTTCCAATGCTGGCCGTCCCCAGTTCGTTAACCATAAATTGAGTAATTTCTCCTTCTAACTTGATTCCTTTTTCCCAGTCACTAAGCTTAAACCCACTTAGAGTTAAATTATCAATGGTTTCGCCATACTGAGGCTGTTTCTGGGTTTGCTGAAAAGCAGTCAAAATGTCTTGGCGGCTAACCACTCCCAAAAGAGATTTATTTTCATCAACTACGGGAACAAGCTCAAAACCTTCCCAAACCAATAACCTGGATAAATGAGTTACTAAGGTCTTGGGCTCTGCTGTTAAAACATCAGCAGTCATGACAGCTAAAATACTGGTTCCAGGATCCTGCCCCGCCACGTCTACCGCCGAAACAATCCCCACAACTACCCCGTTTTGGTCAACAACGGGGAAACGGCTGTGCCCGGTCTTTTGGGCAAGGTTATACCATTCTTGCACCGTATCTTTAGGGGATAAATATACTACATCTGTCACCATAATATCTTCTACTCTTACTAATTCTTTTGAAGTTAATCTTTCATAAACGGCCTTGTTAATCATAGAAGTGGCTACAAAAGTATCATAAGGACAAGTTATTATGGGATGATTTAACTCTTTAGCTTTAGCCAGTACCTTCTCACTTACCGGAAAACCTCCGGTAATTAATAAAGCCGCTCCTTTTTCTAAACCTAGTAACTGGATTTCTTCCCGGTCCCCTACAAGAAGTATGCTATTTTCTTCAATCAACCTTTCCGCATTATCTTCAGAAACTGAACCGATAACAAACTGGGTAGGTACTTGTCCTAATTTTTCATGTCCGCACAAAACTTCCCCTTCTACAATCAGAGAAATTTCTCGCAAACTTAAATCTTCTAACTTTTTTTCTTCTTCCTGTTCAATCCTAATAGTACCTACTTTCGGAATAGAACTTACCAGCCCCTGAGACTCGGCTTCTTTTATGGCTCTGTAAGCAGTTCCTTCGCTAACATCTAATTCTTTCGCAATTTGTCTTACGGAAACCTTAGTCCCCACTTCCAAATTTTTTATATAATTAATTATTAACTCATGTTTAGTAATCGCCAATAGCCTACCTCCTTATTAAATCTATATTTAATTATACCAAAAAACTCGAAAATTGTATTTTATAACCGAATTATATCCATTTATATTCTTTCATTTTCCGGGTCATTATCCCACCTATCTTCCCAGATTCAACAGCAGTCAATTCTCCCCATCCTCCGGCTTTCACCTTGGGCATTAACCCCAATTCTTCTGCTATCTCCAATTTTAAGATGTCTTTTGTATAATATATTTTCTTCTTAACCATTGTACCGACCCTCCTTGTTTTTTCACTTTTCTACTCCCTAGCTTTTCCCATAAATGAACCTAGTATTAAAATTAATAAGCTCACCAATAGACCTATATAAAGAGGATCAATACTTTGCTTTCCGAAAATTGCCCAGAGAATAACACACAAAGGAGCAAGACCAATAGCTAAAACCCCAATAGTGGGATGGATAAATTTTTTAAAAAAGATTGCCCCTAATAAAGGAAAACAGATAGTAGCACCCCTAAGCCCCATAGACAAAAAACTCCATTTTAATATCAAAGAATCTATATTGCCAGCAACAAAGATAAGGGTTACTAAACTAATCCCTATAATTGAAACTCTGGCAAATAAAAGCACTTTTCTGTCTGAAGCCTCCGGAGCTATTATCTTTCTGTAAATATCCTCACTTAACATGGTACTTATGCCTAAAACCAATCCCGCTCCCGTACCGATGATGGAAATTAGTAATGTAGCCAGGACGATTCCACCTAACCAGGGAGGAAGAAACTCTAAGATAAAGGTTGGTAAAGCTAATTTTGCATCTAGCCCCGGGAAATTAGCGCGCATGTATAATCCCACAAAGATACCGGCTAAACCTATAGGGGGAATAACCACTCCTGAAATTAAAGCCCCCTGCCTGGATGCCTTTATATTTTTCCCTGAAAGGATGGCTTGTAAATAAGTCTGGGTTGAGATTACTCCTATTAAAACAGAAAACCCGGCAGCTAAATCTGTAGCCACCCCACGGCCAAACAAACTAAACCAGGGAAAGGAAGGGAAATTTTGGGTATAGCTTACAATGCCTCCCCCTAATTGCAAAGCCAAAAATCCTGCTATCATCATAGAAAAATATATTAAGAAAGTCTTTAATATACCTACTAAACCTGTACCCCATACTCCACCAAAAATAACATAAAAGATAATCAATAATACACTGATTAAAGCAGCCCAAAAAGCATCAATGGAAAACATGGCAGTTAAAAGTGCTACCGCCGATAAAATTTGGGCAATTATATTTAAAAAGATCCCCAAAGAAGAGAAAATACTGGCTAATAAACCGGCCTTACTACCGTAATTCACAGCCAAAAAACCCGGCCCTGTGGAAGCCCCTGATTCTCGTAAAGGTTTTGCTAAAAATAATCCTAATAAAATACAAGCAATACCTCCACTTAAAGTAAACCACCAAGCACTAAAACCATAATTATAGGCCAGTTGGGCTGTTCCGATAGTAGATGCACCACCTACTAGAGTACCGATTATGGTTCCCGCCACCAAAGGAGCACTAATAGACCTTCCTCCCACGGCAAAATCAGCAGCTGACTTTACTTGTTTTACTGAATAAATGCCTAAACCAGTTACTAAGAAAAGGGTACAGACAATACTTATAAGATGGACACCGGTTAACAACTAAATCACTTCCTATTTTTACTTTATTTAGAAATTCCACTTAAAACCATACTTTCCTTCCTATATTAAATAAAAATATCGATTGTATAGTAATTGTATAGTAACTTTTAAATATAGGAATACTATTAAAAATTAATAATAGAATAAGGTGGTGTAAAAATGGACAAATTAGCTCTGCTATTAGTTATTATCGGCGCTTTGAATTGGGGACTTATTGGCTTATTTAGGTTCGACTTAGTAGTGCATTATTCGGTGGACAAGATGCTTTATTCAGCAGGATAATTTATTCACTGGTTGGAGTAGCAGGCCTTTATTCCCTTACCTTCTTAATGGGAAACAGAATTCGCGAATAATTAAGGAAGAGCTTTAATTTTTTCACATTTATTAATTTCTCTTAAATTAAAAGGCTCCCTAATACTTGTATAACAAGACTAGGGAGCCTCACAAATATGACCATTTAGATAAATACCTTGATAGCTAAAAGCCCCAGGATTCCTTCACAAGAATAACGTGAAATGTCTCTATTCCTCTGGGCCTACCTTCATGAATTACTAAAACTCGGCATTGTTTAGTGTCAATATTATTGCAGTTTTGACATTTACCAGTAATACTACAGGGTGTTTGAGAATTTTTTCTTTGATAATTTAATGGTGCTGCAACATTTTTTACTCTATAAATAGCCTCCTCCAAATTTTCAGCTATTTTATTTATTCCAACAACAGCAATAACTTCCCGCGGACCAAAACACATAGATGATACCCTATTACCTGTCCCGTCTAAATTTACTATAAAACCATCTTTGGACAATGCATTTACACTAGTTAGTACAACATCTGCATTTAATTGTTTTAAACGTCCTTCCCTATCTTCTTTTTCCCAGACATCAACCACTTGATAACCCATTTTTTTCAATTCTACATCCAGTCCCATTTCTCTTATTGTCACAGAACCAGGAATACCTACACTATAACTAATTGGAATAATACTTTTAATCAAATTTAACGTTTCTTTTGAATCACTAGTTATATAAGGCAGGAAACCTCTTTTCGACAATTTGTCGGCAATAAGCTTTAGACTAAATTCTTTATTCATTACTATCTACTCCAATCAATATAATCTATCAATTAATTTATCGAACTATTTAAAAAAGAAGGATTTTTATTACTATTGTTTAAATAATACTTGAACCAGCAAATAAACGGAGGAGAAAATATGACAAAAAAAAGTGTTGACATATCAAGATCAGGTAATCCTTTCTGCCTTACTTACCAATGGTGAAGAAATTAGGATTTGCATTGAACATGCTATAGGAAGTAAATATAATCCTATGACTAATGAACAACTAGAGTTAAAGTTCAAGGAAATAACCTCTTCCATCCTTAAACCGGATCTCCAAACCGAAATAATCAAAAAAATTTGGCATATGGATGAGGATTATAATGTTAGAGAACTGATTGAATTAATAAATAAAAATTAACTTCAAAGGAGGTTTTTAAAATAATTAGTGAAATTTCTATTCCGGAATTAAACTCTCTTTTGCTAAGTAAAAAATCCTATGCCTTAATAGACGTACGTGAAAAAACTGAATATAACAGCAGCCAAATCCTTGGAGCCACCAATGTACCCCGTAGAGAACTGGAATTTCGTCTTTCTCAATTGGTACCGAATAAATCCACAACAATAATTTTATATGATAATAATGATCAAAGAGCCCGTTTAGCAGCTGAAACCTTACAAAGAAATGGATACACAAATATCCATGTCTTAAAAGGAGGATTAATAGCGTGGCAAGAAGCCGGCAATCCCTTGGTAGAAGGGGTTAATGTACCCAGCAAAATATTTGGAGAAATTTTTGCATCTCGGACAGAACTAAAAGAAATAACTCCTAGAGAATTAAATGAATGGCAGAAAAATGGTTTATTGTGATGTTTCCAGGTGTATTAATTATCGACCTATTAATATGGGTTATTTTTCTAAAAATTTTTCCGCCGGAAATTGATATGGTACCGGGAGGGCTAATCTACATTAGAAATGAATTAACTGCCCTGGGAAAAATATCAAAACAGGAAAAGAAAATTTTCCTTTTAATGGCCATAATGATTACACTTTGGATTTTTGGTGACTACATAAATATTTCTGTTTCCCAAAGTTGTTTATTAATAGCACTGGCCACTATGTTGCCCGGAATAGAGATTATTTCTTGGAAAAAAGGGATACAATCTGTAAATTGGTCTGTGATTTTACTCTTAGGCTCCAGTTTAGCTTTAGTAGAAGCTCTAACTGAAACCCAAGCGATTAACTGGTTAACGGAAAACATATTTAGTATTCTAAAAGGTTTCTCCCCATCTTTGATAGGCATAATTATAACTTTAATGATAGTCATTATAAGATTTGGTTTTCCCAGTCTTTTGTCTATGACAGCAACTACCCTTCCTTTAATTTTCACATTAGCTTTTTCTTTTGACATCAACCCTGTTTGGCTGGGACTTGTTGGAATAAACGCTTCAGTATTAGGTATTTTCTTACCAACTCAAGCCTTAACCCTCATGACCTCTTATTCCGCCGGATTTTATACTATAAAAGACATGTGTCGTGCAGGCTTTTTCACAGCATTAGCCGCCATTATTGTTTTTACTTTAATGGCTAACTTTTACTGGCCTTTGCTAGGAATTAAACCCTAATAGTAAAAGCCTGGTTTATTAATTTGAAACCAGGCTTTTACTGTTCATCATTCAGCTTTTTCTTCACTTATTATGTCATTTAATATATCAATTGCTTCTTCAATAAATAAAGGACATAAAGTTTTGAAAAGGTTTTTTTCTTTTGCTAATTCATTACCTTCCGGTGTGCTTAAATCACATCCCAGTAAATCTCGACATTTGATGGACGAATATTTGTCTGTAAACCGTTTAGTAAATTCCTGCACCATTTTATAAGTTTTCCATTTTGCCTCTTTATCTTCTTTCTTTGTTTTTCCATATTTAAGACCAATAACCATAATAGCACCGGTAACTGCACCACAGGTTTCCCCCATACTGCCCATTCCCCCACCAAAACCACCGGCAACTCTTAAGGCCATCTCTTTGTCCAGATTAAACTGAGGAGCATAGGTTGATAATACGGCCTGAGCGCAGTTAAAACCATCCTGAAAACAATTAAGAGCCTTTTGTTTATAACTCATAAACTTTCTCCTTCTCACTTCCGTTTTCTGCAAAACTTTGATACCTTTTATTATCTAAACCTACATCCCAAGCAAAAGGGTTATTTTCTCCTATTGGGACTTTCCTCTACATAAAATGGGCAGTTCATCGACCACCTTCCCGTCTTCAACAAGATAAATCTTGTCATATAGGTTACAGGTTGGACAGACGTGATTAGGGATTATTTCTACCTTATCTCCGATTTTTAACTTTTTACTTACTTCTTTATTGTTGATTAAACCGTGCTCATCGTAAAGTTTATTTAATCTAACGTCACCGAAACCTTTTACTAAACCAAAACCTGGCGTATGACAGATACCTTTACTCCTGGTAAAAGCCGTTAAAGCTTTTACACCGGTATCCAAAACCACCCTTTCTTCAGTTGGTTTACTAACAACGGTAGCTAAAACAGTAATGGCACATTTACTATAGTCATTTAAAGCATGTCCTTGAGCAGCATCCATTAACACATAGGTCCCCGGTCTAATTTCAGTTATTCCCGGTAAAATTTCCGCGTACATAAGTGAAGGAGTTGCTCCAATACTAATTGTCTCTAGCTCAATTCCTTCTTTTCTGATTAACTCAGCGGCATATAAAGTATCTTGTTGACTTTTCAAGGCTAAGGCTATACATTCCTCCGGAGTAGCCGCTCCATAAGTATGACCTTCATGAGAAAAGATACCTTTTAATTTAACATGAGGTGTTTTATCTATAAATTTAGCCAATTCAACTAACTCCGGGCCAGGCAATAAACCAGAGCGCTCTTCACCGGTTTCTACTTCGATTAAAATTTCAATAGGCTTTTCCTCCCCGGCAAAGACTTCGGATAAAGCCAGCACTTGCTCACGATTATCGACCCCAACACTGACTTTTGTTTTTCTGGCAACTTCACGTAAACGTTCCATCTTTTGTTGACCATATATTTCGTTAGCAATGAAAATATCATCCAACCCGGCTTCAGCCATAATTTCAGCTTCCCCAACTTTGGCTACAGTAATACCTCTTGCCCCAGCTTCCACCTGCATTTTTGCAATAGCCGGAGTTCTATGGGTTTTAGTATGAGGGCGGAGATTAACTCCATATTTATTGGCCTTTTCTTGCATTTCTCTAATATTTTGCTGCATAACCTTTAAGTCTACAACTAGGGCAGGTGTATCTAAATTCATAAAATTCATAATTTTAACCTCCCAAATATAGAGATAAAAAAAATTGCCTTAACCTAAATCCTCATGCCAATAAGCCACCTGAGGGTGATTTTTTACTTCCGGGAATTCTTCTAAAATATGGGAATATTTAAAACTGAAGCTAAAATATAGATGAATTTCCGGTTTATTTCTTTCACAGGAACGTAAAATAACCTTATCAGGATAAAAATAGTATTTATAATCTTCATCCCGCCAGGTTAATTGTACATTCCCGAGATTTAAAACAACATTACCCCATTCTTCTATGTAAAAATCGCTTAGTATTGCTCGACCTACCTGAAATTGACCTACCTTATAACCTAAAGTCTGGTCCGTCTTTCCCATAAAAGTAGAAAAATGTTCTAAAATAAGCCGACAGGGCAAACTTACTTCTTCGATCAATCTTCTCTCCGTAGACAATTTTCTTTCAATGCAAGCCAACCGAAGGTATTGAGGAGAATCCTCCTGTAAATCTTTAAGTTTATCCTTAACCAACCAAAAAGCCCTGGTTAAATCTTCATAGGCCTCTAAAATTCTTTTATCCTTGTTTTCCCGTTTATCTAACATGGAAAAACCCCCTTTTCAGCGAGGTGTTGGACGGGAATTATTTTCTGAATAAAAAATGGTCGGGGTGACAGGATTCGAACCTGCGACCTCTGCGTCCCGAACGCAGCGCTCTACCAAACTGAGCCACACCCCGCTAAAGAATATTATAACTATAAACTATAAGAAGTGCAAATAAAAAAAGTCCGTGTTTCAAACACAGACTTTTCACAAAAGTCCAACCTAGCCCAGTGTATTCTGTGCCGCTTCCAGGGTATTAGCTAAAAGCATAGCAATAGTCATAGGACCTACCCCACCTGGCACCGGT
Source organism: Peptococcaceae bacterium UBA3933 (assembly GCA_002385805.1). GTDB lineage: Bacteria > Bacillota > Peptococcia > Peptococcales > BICA1-8 > UBA3933. Next base: position 7,027 of record DGEF01000097.1, on the reverse strand, counting down.
GTTATCCAACTTGCTTTTTCTTTAGCAGTTTCAAAATCCACATCACCGACTAACTTCCCATTTTCTAAACGATTTATCCCTACATCCAAAACAACAGCACCCGGTTTAAGCATATCACCTTTTATAAAATTGGCTTTACCGACTGCAGCTACCACTACATCGGCTTGCAGAAGTTCGGACTTTAAATCTTTGGTCCGTGAATGGCATATGGTAACTGTAGCATGTTCCTGTAGTAACATCATTGCCACGGGTTTACCGACAATATTACTTCTTCCTACCACAACAGCCTTTTTACCTTTTAAATCATAACCAATTTCCTTCAGTAGATAAAGGCACCCTTTGGGAGTACAGGGTTGTAAACTTTTCTCACCTACAAACAAAGCTCCCGCATTTAACGGATGAAAACCATCTACATCCTTTTGGGGAGAAATTCTCTCAATCACTTCTTTTTCATTTAAATGGGCAGGGATTGGCAGCTGGACTAAAATGCCATGAATTTGGGGATTAGTATTTAACTTGTCTATCAGATTAATTAATTCTGATTGGGAAATAGTTTCAGAGAGGTGATGAATTTCTGAGTAAATGCCTACTTCTTGGCAGGCTTTTTCTTTATTGCGCACATAAACCTGGGAGGCCGGGTCATCTCCTACTAATATAACAGCCAAACCGGGAGTGATACCTTTTCCTTTTAATTCTTGCACTTCATTTTTTATTTTTTCTCTTAACTTTTTGGCTATTTCCTTACCATTAATAATTTGTGCAGTCATTTTACCACCTTCCTTTATTTATACCTTCACTTTTTTCAGCCAAAGCTAATTGCCAAATAGCCTCCATTGTTTTTTGGGCGGCCTCAGGTTTTTTTAAATAAGATGCCATCTCTCTTAGTTGCTGTAACCGCAAAGGATTATTAAATAAGCTATGTAGCTCCATCATTATATCCTCAACTTTTCTAACCATAATGGCAGCACCTCTATTTAATAAATAATAGGTATTCCTGTCTTCCTGACCGGGCAGGGGAGAAATAATAACCAGAGGCAACTCCATTGCCAAAGCTTCTGAACTGGTCACCCCACCAGGCTTAGTGATTATTACATCTGCCGCTGCCATAATTTCCGCAACATTCTCTACAAACCCGTATACATGCAGACGATTATCCTTTTTTAAAAATTGTAACCTTTTTTTAAGTCTTTCATTAAAACCGGCAATAACCAAAACCTGCCAGTCACTTTCATTGATTAACTTAGCCACTATATCTTCTATCTTACCTAAGCCCAATCCACCACCCATCACTAAGAGAGTAGTCTTATCCGCCAATTTTAGTTTTTTTCTAACCAATTCCTGGGGAGGTTTTTCCCGAAACTGAGGACGAATGGGTATGCCATAAGCTCTTATCTCTTTAATCTCTTTATTTTCCCTGGCTAAAAGTTGTTTTAAATCTTCCGCGGCCACTACATATAAATCAACTTTTGAATGAATCCAGAAACTATGTACGTGAAAATCTGTGACACAAGCTATTATGGGCATAGAAAATTCTTTTTTAGTTTTTAGAACTGAAAGGATACCTGCCGGAAAAGCGTGAGTGCAAACTAAAACATCAGGTTGAAAGTCTTTTAAAAGTTGGACCATTTTGGGCGAAAGGAGTTTAGATAAAACTTGCCCCAAATCAACCAGCCGTTCCCCGCTTTCCGCCTGTTCATATAAATAACCCCAAACTTTAGGAGTAAACTTTATTGTTTCAATATAACTACCCTTAACTACTCTGTTTAAAAAAGGATTAATATATTTAAAAGTATCTACTATCAATACCTCTGAGGAGGGAGATTTCGCTTTTATTTCTTGAGCCAGGGCTTTAGCCACACTATCATGACCTGCCCCTATGGAAACCGAAAATATTAATACTTTTAAAGCAGGGAAATCCAATAATTTTCACCTCCTAAATAGTGGATAGTGGCTAGTTTTTAGTGGCTAGTATTATTAACCACGGATGCACACGGATTAGCACTAATTATACGCCTGCCGGCGAAGGTTAATGCTAACTCAATATATTCATACCTCATTCGTATTCATCTCGTTTTTATTAAAAGTACATAAATCATTCAACCCACACTTTTCACATTGGGGATTGCGGGCTTTGCAAACTAACCGACCATGCCAGATCAACCAATGGTGAGCCTGAGACCAGTCTTCTTTAGGTATAACCTCCATTAGTTGTTTTTCTGTTTCCATAGGATTATTACTTTGAGCCAGACCCAGCCGATTGGCCACCCGAAGAACATGGGTATCCACCGCTAAGGCCGGAATTTGAAAAGCATTGCTTAAAACAACATTAGCCGTCTTACGACCAACTCCCGGCAGTTCCATTAATTCTTCTCTGGTCTCAGGTATTTTACCCTGGAATTTATCTATTATTATTTTACAGGCAGCTAAGATATTTTTACTTTTATTTTTATATAACCCTATACTTTTTATTTCGCCCTCTAACTGGTCTTGAGTTAACTTACTTAAAGCATATACATCAGGGTATTTAGAAAACAATTCTTTAGTTATCTTGTTCACCTGTTTATCGGTAGACTGAGCAGAAAGAATTGTCGCAATCAGCAATTCAAAAGGATTATTAAACTTTAATCCAGACCTAACATTGGGATACATGTTTTTTAGCCTTGCCAAAATTTGTTTTTTACTCATCTTCAAACCTCTCTTTATAACTAACCATTTCCCTATAGAGCATTTACCTAGCAAAGCCCGGTAAACATTTTATTATCCCGATAGCCAT
>DGEF01000097.1:0-4038 GCA_002385805.1 Peptococcaceae bacterium UBA3933 | reverse complement strand
AAGTTGGCTAATACTTTAATTGCATCATTTTTAATCATTGTTTGGCCATACTCTAATAAATAAGCTTCGGCTAGGTGAACCAAAGCACCATATTCTCCTAACATTCCTAGAGCATGATCTGATAAATTATCAGGTTCCAAAAATACTAAGTAATAAACATTATCGTGTTTATACATAGTACATGGTTCTTTATAATCATCTTTAATATGTTTGGCAAGCTGTACAGCATCTTCAAATTCCCGGAAAAGATAAATTAGTTCATCACTTTCCAGTTCAGCAATTTCTTCATCTTCAAAATCATCAAAAAGCTCTTCTGTATCGTCATCAAGATCATGCTCAATAATATCTCTGAAATTCCGCTTAACTTTGGTTAAAGTAATCACCAAACTGTCTGTAGTCATTGGATAGGCCTCGACCATTAATTGAGTGTCAGAATCAACCTCAAAACCACATTCTTCATAAGCTTGATCCAGCATCTCCTGGAAAAATTCTTGTGCCTTGGGACTATTAGGCATTAGGTCCCATTTTTTTACGTCCCTTTTTTCTAAATCTTCACTACTAACAATAATCTGAACCTTGTCATTACTTAAACGTTTAAATTTCATAGTGACCACCTCCCGTTTTAGAAGGGGAATGTACCAATTATTATATGTTATCCTTACTCAAAGTCAAGACGATAATATCATATTTCTACTAATAAATCATATCTTTTTAGTTCCCGTTCGATATTATCCAAAATGACTTGAGAAGCAGCTTCCACAGTATGCAAATGAATCCCCTTTGTTAAAACTGATAAAGGTTCAGCACCTGAGTTATTCAATTTTTTTATGAAATCTTCTACATCTGCAAGACTTTGCAACATAAGATTACCTTTTAATTCACCATATAAAGGATGTTCCACTGTAACATCAAGTACTTTACCGCCATTTGCCACCATGATTGTCAATTCTTTTTCCATACCCTGAAAGTCATGGACACAAGCAAAAACCCTTGTTACACTGGAAATATTATTTTTAGCCACAAAATACCCTTGTGGTGTAGCGATAATATTTTCCCCTTTTGCTCTTAATAAAGCAATATCTTGCACAATAACCTGCCGGCTTACCCCCAAGGTTTCAGCTAACTGCCCGCCTTTAACAGGCTCTGCTGAGTTATTTAATATTTCTAAAATAGCTTGCCTTCTTTTCCGAGGCATTTTCTTTAACCTCCTACTAAGATGATTATGCAGGATAGTTATGTTTTTTGCAAATCAAATTTTAGCTCAATAAAAATCAATATTTACCATCTATAATATATTGTATGATATTTCAAATACATTACTACCCTTATTTTACATAAGGATAGGCAAATTTAAAACCCTGTCCTAGACAGGGTTTCAATTCTCTACTTTTCTTTAATTGCTTCCGTAGGGCAACTATCCATTGCATCAGTAGCAGTTTCTTCTACATCGGAAGGAACTTCCGTAACGATTACTTCGGCCTTTCCGTCATCATTCCAATCAAATACTTCCGGGCAAAGGCTAATACAAGCCCCACAACCTATACAAAGATCTTGATCAACATATAGTTCCATCGTGATACCACCTTTCCTTTTTCCTATACAGCTAATAATTTGCCCAAAATGAACCGTTTTATTCGGTTACTAACAATTTTTAGCTGTTTTTTAATAGTATTCGTTAATATAATTGTTACACTGAGGAAATAACTTATCTATAAATTGAAGTATTTGTAGATTTTCTACACTTATTTTTTCCTGAAAAACAAGTTTTGGCGCACTTAGAACACCGAAAACTAACTGGGTTAGAGCTCCAATACCTAACATTACCTGGGGCTTTCTGTCAGTAACCCACACCTTTCCCTTGCGGTTATGTACCTGCAGATAAAATGTTTGATTATTCCAACCGGCTAAAGAATCATTAACGCCAATGATAACCTCCCCTGTAGCTTCCGGGGGATAATTAATTAAAGTTAATATTTTCTCCACATCCACAATTCGGGCTGTTAAAAAAGGGTATAAAGAGACACCTATTTTAGGATCCGGCAGCATAAAGTGAGTAGCATCATCTACAGGTGCATGCCATTCTAAAAATTCTACTTGAGAACGATGATTGTACAAAAACCGGAATAAAGATTTTTGTGCTCTAAAACCAGTATAAGCCATTTCTTTAACCACTATTTTATCCGACTTTAGATAATAAAATATATACCCTACCGGTTTTCCTCTATCTATTAATAGATAAGCAAAACCTTTTTCTACCTGTAATTCTCCCCAAATCAATTTCCAATTAGTAGAACTTCGCTTAACGAAACCGTGTTTGTCTTTAACAAAAGCACTATAAACTAAAGCCAGGCTTTCTATTATTTCATCATCCAGCTCCTTAATTTCTCTCCACTCCCCGTAAGACTCCCCTATTTCCCGTAAATCCTCTAAGGAAATCCGATAAAGAAAATGATGATAGCAAAACTCCCACTGATAAGGATAATAAAATTGAGCTTGGAAAGGCATTAAAAGACTTATTGGGCAGTTTCTTTTTCTCATTTCTTTAAGGGAAGTTTTTAGCAGTTCTTTTATTAATCCTCTCCCCCTTGCTTCAGGAGAACTGGCCAGGCCTACTATATAGGCAGAGGGATGAGAAGAGCCACGCAAATAAATCTCATAAGGTATTAGTTGTAAAGAAGAAAGAAGGTTTTCTCCCTGAAAAATCCCTAAAGTATTTTCGGCCCGGTAGTAATCTCGAAAATACCAATCAACAAAGGGCTGGGGATCATCAAAACAATAATTCCACATCCGTTTAACTTTTTCTTTATCTTCATCCTGCATAAACCTGTATTCCATTAACCCACCTCATCCTACATATTCTCCCTTGTACTTAACTACCAGCTTAAAGGGATAATAAGACATTTTTGCTTTTCGAAGACCCTCACGACCTAAGTCTTCTTCTCTATTTACATAAGTCATTTCTGACCAGTACATCTTTAAAAATTCCTGATTAATAGTAGGATAAATTCCTTTCAGATCCACATTACCCTTTTCAGCATGAATAACCACCGTATCTTTGTTTAGTTTTTCTCCTAAGGTAAAACCTTCTATTTTATCATCCACCAACATTACCGCACCAATATAATCTAACTGGGAGAATTTTTCCAAAGCCTCAATAATAGCTTCCTGTTCGCATAAGAGACTAGGATCTTTTTTGCAATCTCTTTTTTCGCACCATTCTTTAAGATTTACTATACAACCGGGAATTAAGTCTTCCGTTAGAGGATGCAGTTGATAATTACTGTATAATTTCTTAAAATTTTTAATATGATTCCTTTTGCGGTGGTAGCGCCTACCTTTTAAATTAACTAAATCATCTACTAAATACACATAATCAAAGAGTTCTCTTTCCTCGGTAAATATTAACTGCCCTGAAAAAAGACTTTCCATTAGTTCTTTTATTTCCTGAGTAATGGCTCTAATGGTGAAAGGAAAACCTGCTTTTAAAAAATAATCTTTAACTTTTAGTAGAGACTTTTCCATATTTTCTTCATTATTAATGCCCAGGGGAGGCAAAATATAAGGTTTTTCTTTATCTAAATCTGTAGCTTTAACATAAAGTAATTCATCAACTAAAGCCCATTCTATACTCAAAATATTCCGCCATATATAAAAATTGGTAAATGTATATTCTGACCCTTCATAATACTTCTGTTTAAGATAGAAATCAAATATTTCTTTATCTTCAATAGTCACCGGTTTAAATGTAACCATAAATTAACTCTCTCCACCTCTTTTTTTATTTATAATATATTAACATATACATAAATACTTCTAAAGCTAAAAAAAGGAAGCATTTGCTTCCTATGATTAATGTTGTGGGTGAATCTCCATATTATCCGTACACAAAACCTGACAGGCCAGTCTATAACCCATTTTTATTTCATGTTCACTTAAAATTTGTTGTTCTTTTTCCGTAAGAGGCTGACCTTCATCACCTAAGATTCTAACTTTACAAGTCCCGCAGGTTCCGTTTCCATTACAGGTATGCTGTATATG
>DGEF01000037.1:4368-4731 GCA_002385805.1 Peptococcaceae bacterium UBA3933 | reverse complement strand
AGATGTGTATAAGAGACAGCTGGTGGCCAGCCCCATAGATATTAAAAAAGCCCTTCATCCCTGTTCAGGGACGAGGAGCCTCGTGGTACCACCCTGCTTCATTTTTGTCTCTCGACAAAAATCTCAGCATCTTTTCGAAATATATATTTATATATTTAAATATATATTTCGAAAAGAATAGCTCGTTAACGGGAGCCAAACGGCCTAAAGGCAGTTCCAGACCCATCTTCACCATTTTTCGAACAGTATGGGTTTCCAGCTACCCCCATTTCTCTGGTCCTGTCTACTTAATGGCTACTCTGTCCTTCATTACTTTACCTTATTCCCTTTCAGTTAAAGATTAGTATACTAAAAATTTTCAGC
>DGEF01000037.1:0-4091 GCA_002385805.1 Peptococcaceae bacterium UBA3933 | reverse complement strand
CTTGACTTTTACTGGAATTATTGGTATCATCTAACTGGGAGTTGTCGAAAAATGTTGTAAAGTGGAGGGATAGAGATGAAGTCTACAGGTATTGTACGCAAAGTTGACGAGCTGGGACGTGTGGTAATTCCCATTGAGCTGCGTAGAACATTAGGCATTGATGAAAAAGATGCCCTGGAAATATACGTAGACAATGAAAAGATCATCTTAAAAAAATACGAACCAGCTTGCGTTTTTTGTGGTAATGCCGCAAATATTCAAAACTACAAAGGCAAACTTGTTTGCCGTGATTGCGCTTTAGAAATGGCTTCCAATGTTGGCTAAACCTACATAAATTTAAGGACCGGATTTTATATCCGGTCCTTAAATTTACCTATGGAAATTTGCGGCTAGTTTTTAGTGGCTGGTCACCGTCATGAAAGTATTTACTTTCGCTGAGCTAAAACTCCGAATCAGAATAGCCGCTCAAGTAAAATATTTTCATTTATTGTGACGCCTTCTAGAACGTTCACCCGTAAGCTTAACCAGAAAGCAATAATGCCGTCCTAAATTTTTAACCCAAAAGCCGTCATGCCTCCCCAAGAGTTATCCCGAAAGACGTAATGCCGTCCCAAACCCTATGTTTATTCGTGGTTATCTTTCTTAATCATAATTTCCTCATAGAGCTCTCTTTTACTAATATCCGCCTCTTTAGCCGCCAGTTTAACGGCCTCTTTGTTAGTTAAACCTTCTTCAATCAGTTCTTTAACCCTATTCCGGGCCCAATCCAAACCTCTCTCAACCTTGACCGGTTGTGCCCCTTCTATTATTAATGTAAATTCACCTTTAATTTTTTGCTCACGGAAATAATTTAAAACTTCGTCAACGGTTCCCCGCTTTACCTCTTCAAACATTTTAGTTAATTCCCGGCAGACAGCTATTCTCCGCTTACCTCCCCAAACTTCTCGGATAACCTCTAAAGTTTCCAGTAAACGGTGGGGAGATTCATAAAAAACTATAGTTCTTTCTTCATTAATTAAATTTTGAAAAAACTGTCTTTTATCTTTCTTTGTTCTGGGGATAAAACCCTCAAAACAAAATCTCCGGGTATCCAACCCTGACAAAACCAACCCGGTAATTGCCGCTACCGGCCCCGGTAAAGCTGTAACCTCAATCCCTTTCTTTATACACTCTACCACCAGCTCATAACCGGGGTCACTTACCCCGGGCATACCCGCATCTGAAACCAAAGCCACATCTTTTCCGGCTAATAATTCTTCAATTATTTCCTCACCTTTAAATTGTTTGTTATGCTCAAAATAGCTGGTAACTGGTTTTTTAATTTCGAAATGGTTTAATAACTTTAAAGTTTGCCTTGTGTCTTCACAGGCAATTAAATCCACATTATTTAAAGTTTCTAGGACTCTTAAAGTAATATCCTTAAGATTCCCGATAGGGGTAGCACATAAAAATAATCGACCTTTCTCGGTCACCGACTCTCACCCCCCAAGTAGTACTCCAATAACTCCTGGGAGTAGCTCCCGTCCCTTTCGTAAACAATAAGAGGATTTAATACCTCTAAATAGGGTTGGGCTCCTTTACGTGCTTCTAAAAGCACTAAATTAGCGTTTTTTTCTAATTTAGGATGAATCAGCCGCATTCTCCTGGGTTCTAAATCATTTGCCTTTAAAACTAACATCAATTCGGTAAGCCTATCACTTTTATGGATTAAGGCAAAGCGACCTTGAGGTTTTAATAAACGGGCTGCCGTTCGGACAAGCTCCTCCAAACTACATTTTATTTCATGGCGGGAGATAGCCACTTCCGGCAGGGGACTTATTTTCCCTTGGTTTAGAGGCAGATAAGGAGGGTTGGCTACCACTAAGTCATACTGCCCATTAAAACTTTTAGGGAGTTGGCGTAAATCTTCGTTCATAATTTTAATTTCATTCAAACCGTTTAAAATCATACTGCGTTGGGCCATTTCCGCTATTTCCTTTTGAATCTCTACACCGGTTAGGTCAAGTCCTTTAGCCCGGGTAGTTAAAAGTAAAGGGATTATCCCCGTACCTGTCCCCAAATCTATAACCTTATCTTTTTCTTTAACTGTGACAAAATGGGCTAACAAAACAGCATCCAGAGAAAAACGGAATCCTCTGGCTTTTTGAATAATTTTTAACCCGGAAATAAGTAAATCATCTACAGTTTCGTTATCTTTGATTTCCACCATCTACCTCACATCTTCCGTAAAAATCCCATGCAAAACAAACAGTCACCTTCCCTGGCCTGTCCAAAATGAAAATGACAGATATGAAAGCCCTCGTTATAAAGTCGGGCCAAATTATCAAAACCTTCATTCTGTATTTTCTTCACGTTTTCTTCTACTTTTTGCTTTTTTTCTTCCGAACAGGCACACCTTTCCCTTTTTAGCCTTTCATTTTCCTCTTCTAAGAGAGCAGCTTTTCTTTTTAAGTCCTGAAGGGCTTCCAACATCTCTCGTAATTGTTTTTCTAAAGCTATTAATTCATTAGTTATTTTCATCAAGCCACCCCAAACTTTTCAAAATTTCCATTAATCCTCCAAACTACTTAAATCAAAATCCTCTTCCAGGTATTCCTCTTCAGAAAATTGTGGGGCCTCACCTTGGCATTCTTTGCGGCACTCTTGATAGTAATCATTTTCATATTTCAGGCAACACATTAACCTGCCACAAATTCCTGAAATTTTGGAAGGATTTAAAGAAAGTTGTTGTTCTTTAGCCATTTTTATGGAAACAGGTTCAAAATCACCTAAAAAGAGGTGACAACAGAGGATGCGACCACAGGTCCCTATACCTCCCAACATCTTAGCTTCATCCCGCACACCTATTTGCCTTAGTTCAATTCGGGTACGGAAAATAGCCGCCAAATCTTTCACCAGTTCACGAAAATCCACCCGGCCTTCTGCCGTAAAGAAAAAAATCACTTTACTGTTATCAAAAGTGTATTCCACATCAATTAACTTCATGGGCAGTTTATGTTCGGCGATTTTCTCCAAACAAATCTTAAAAGCATCTTTTGCCTTTTCCTGGTTTTGCAAAACTTGTTTCGCATCTTCCGGTGTTGCTACCCTTAATACCTTTTTTAAAGGCTGAACTATTTCTTCTTCGGGGATTTCTTTAGGTCCCACCACTACTTGACCATACTCAATGCCCCGTGCCGTTTCAACAATCACATTATCATGTAGATTTATTTCAAATTCTGCCGGGTCAAAATAATAAATTTTGCCCGCCGGCTTAAAACGCACTCCAATTACTACAGGCATATAAATCTCCTTTCAAATTAAGTTAAGTTTAATTTTTAACAGTATAACTTCTAAAATCAGCCTGGGATTAACATTGTTTTCTAAATATTTAAGGTTTTTATGCAGTAAATCTAAAATCCTGTTAATACTCCCTAAAGAATAGTGTTCTTCTTTAAGATAAGATATATAATCCCTATTTATAGTTAAATCTTCTTTATGAGTAGTATGCCAGATTAAAAGGTCTCTAAACCAGAATTCAATTATCTCTAAAACCGTCCTAATCCCTTTATTATCTTTATCCCATTTCTCACACCAGAGTAATAAATCACCCATAGACATCCGGTCAATATTTTTTAACACACTGATTGTCTCTTCCCGTTTCTCCAACAAATCCTCCGCGGCTAATAAATCCTCCATCTTGCTTAAGGAACCTCCCGCTAAGGCGCTTAACAAAGGAAGTTTTTCTTGGGCCTCTGGATATTTATCCCTAAAAATTTCCTCAATTACTCCACCGGGCAGCCGCTGAAATTGCACCTGTTGACAACGGGAAAGAATAGTAGGGAGTATTTTCTGGGGTTGGGAAGTCACCAGAATAAAAACAGTTCTTTCCGGCGGTTCTTCCAAAACTTTTAACAAGCTGTTTGCCGCCTGGTCAGTAAAAAAATGGGCATCATTAAAAATTATAACCTTATATTTGCTTTCATAACTCTTATAATAAACCCTGTTTTTAACAGACCTTACCTGATCTATCTTAATGGAAAGTCCGTCCGGTTCAATTACTTCTATATCCGGATGATTGCCGCTTAAAACTTTCCTACAGCTGGTACACT
>DGEF01000030.1 GCA_002385805.1 Peptococcaceae bacterium UBA3933 | reverse complement strand
ATTAGATTAACCTGCCTAAACTTTTTATAATATGCTTAACTATCTTAAAATACTTTTATTTACTATATAAATTAACAAATAATCCGTTCCTCTAATATTATGAGTTAGAGGAGGGAAAACCATGTTCAAGGTTATACGAAACTTATTAAGCCAAAATTGTCGTTGCAGTGAAAATGATTGTGGTTGTAATAACGAAACGTTCTTACTCCAATTGGCAATTGTAGCTGCTTTTTTTTCTTTACTTGGAGATTTAATAGCATTTATATTGGCGGTTATTTCCGCGCAAAAAACACCGGAAAGTAATAATAACTGTTCAGTAAAGAAAGAACTAGACCTTTTGGAAAAACAAATTGCTGAAAAAACAAAGACAAATCAGGAAATCATTAAAATACTGGAGGAGAAAATTAAAGAATTAAAAAGTACCCTATAATTTATTAATTTACTTAACCACCTAATTAGTGTGGTTTTTATTTTGATTTTTTAAAAATAAGATGTTCCATGATTAAAACCGAAACAACCCCCATTACAAATCCGTTACCCAGAATAGGTCTTAATATTGTTGGAAAAGAGTTTAAGACTTCCGGCGATAAAAATGAAATGATAATACTTAACATTAAGCTTAATCCCATAGCTAAACCGTGTTCAAAGGTAAATTCACCCATTGCATTATAAGCAACCAGTAAACCGGCTGCTATCTGGGAGCACATAATATAAACTAAGACACTGCCTATCACAACGGAAGGAATGGTTCCCATAAAAGCAATTGCCTTAGGGAAAAAAGAAAGAAGCAACAGTCCCAAACCTGTAGGAACTAAAGTATATTTAGAAGCACACCTTGTGGAAACAATGACACCGGGACTCAGAGAAAAGTTAACAGTACCGATAACACCGAAAAAACCTGCCAAAATATTTCCCAAACCGGTAATAGTAATGCCCCGGGTTATTCTTTTTTCCTTATTTTCAGGATTAATAAGTTCATTTACCGACTGCATTGAACCTAAATCATTGATGGCCAGAGCTAAGAAACAAATTAAAAAAGAGATGATCATCCCAGGTTCTAAAGTTATATTGACAGTTAAATTACTAAAGAAAGTAGAAAATAACTCATAACCCAGGTTACCGGCAATTTCTACAGGAAAAAAGAAATTATAGATAAGTGTTCCGATTACAATACCCCAAAGAGTAAGGGTTAATTTCCAGATGCCGATAACATATTTATTAGCAATAAACAGACAAAAGATCAGGCTAAGGGCAAAAACTATATTAAAAAAACCATTACTCCCTTGGGAAGTAGTTGTTATTAAATTCGTAATCATGGGTGTCATGGTAAAAGCAATTAAAATAAGAGTAGCGGCAACTACCCTGGGAGTAAAAAGAGCTTTTAGATAACCAAACAGTCCCGTCATACCTAAAACTGCCAGCACTAACCCGCCCACCATAATGGAAGAATAAATTGAATCAATACTACTTCCTTGACTGGATATTATACCGACTAAAAGTACCGAAGAAGGACCCACAATCAACGGAAGGCCGTGGCCCCAATAAATTTGAACTAAGAGAGTAACCGCCGATACAAAAAAAACTTTCTGCACATAAATAGTTTGTGCAAAAGAAAGGTCAAAATGAAGTCCGGCCACCACTTTTCCGATAATGATCAGGGAGGGAATTGTAATCACCAACCATTGAAGGCCGAAAAGGATCAATTCCTGAAAAGAAGGTATTTCATTTAATTGATACTTAAAATTTATCTTATTCAAGAGTATTTGCTCCTTTTTAAATATTATTAATTTAATCCTAAAATTCAGTAGTGACAGGGGGACGGTTCTCTTGTCACCCTCAAATAGTTCCTTCCAAAGGTGAAAGTAGAACCGTCCCCTTTTTACTCCCAATCACCTTTCTCCATAGACAACCTTTCCTACCCGGTCAACATGTTCCTTTAATCCTTTATGAGTCAATTTAGAATAATCTACAATATCAACAAAATAGGGCAAGGGCCCCTCTTCCTCTAACATGGCCCGTAAAGAGGCTACCGAATTTCATTTTAATTCACCTAATTTTAAACATAAATCTTTAATCACTTTATAATATTTTTCACGAATAAGCAATTCTACCTCTTTTGCAATTTGTTCATCATAAGTATGAGCCATTAATTTTCTTTTTTCCAAAGCATCAATCCATATATGACCATCCTTAATTAACTCTACTTGAAAAGCTGTTTTAATAGTCTGACGGGGACTTTTCACAATAAAACCCTGGTACTCTAAATAATCTTTCATTGTTTTCCAAGCTAACTCAAAGGTATATTCAAAACATTGAATTAGCCCCTGTACCTCAAATTTATTTAGCTCTCCTTTATTTATAAATTCTGTCAACTGATTTGTCGCCTTTTGAAAGTTAGCAAAACGCTGTTTCCATCTAGTATCTTGCTCCATAATATTAACCTGCCTCTCACAGTTTTCAAGCATATATTACTAAATCCTAACATGAGCTTCAATAAGTAGTACCAGCTAAGCTGACAGTAGGACCGCCCCCCTGTCATATGTGGTCTCAATATTATACATAACCAGATCTATGGTTCCGCCTAATTCCCACTCAATGGGAGGCT
>DGEF01000109.1:1526-5128 GCA_002385805.1 Peptococcaceae bacterium UBA3933 | reverse complement strand
GGGCTAAGCTTTTGGGTCATCAATACTACTAAAATAATAATAGCCGTCCCAAAAATTAACCTGATAGCCGTCATGCTGTCCCAAATATGTAACCCAAAAGACGTCATGCCGTCCCAAAAGACTATCCCGATAGCCGTCATGCCGCCCCGAGAATTTAACCCCAGAGCCGTAATGCCATCCTAAAATCTGTGCTTATCCTTAGTTTTTAATTGCGTGCCTTCGCCAACTTCTCCTGTTTAGCCCGTTCTTCCTTTTTCAAATACTTTTTCCGTAAGCGATAACTTTTCGGTGTTACTTCTAAAAATTCGTCATCGGCCAGAAAGGATAAGCATTGTTCCAAGCTCATAACGCGTGGTGCTTTTAGTTTTACTGTTTCTTCTTTGGTGGAAGAACGTATATTGGTTAAATGTTTTTCTTTGCAGACATTTACCGTAATATCCTGTTCCCGGTTGTTTTCTCCCACAATCATCCCTTCGTAAACTTCTGTCCCCGGGGTAATGAACAAAGTACCCCTTTCCTCGGCTGCTAAAAGACCATAAGTAGTTGCCGTCCCTGTTTCAAAAGCAATCAGTACACCATTGCGCCGACCGCCTATTTGTCCCCGGTAGGGTTTATACCCTTCGAAACTATGGTGCATAATCCCATAACCGCGGGTATCTGTTAGAAATTCCGTCCGAAAACCTACTAAACCCCTTGCGGGCAGTGAATACTCTAAACGAACTTGCCCGTTATTATTTTCCATATTTAATAAATCAGCTTTACGTGTGCCCATTTTTTCCATCACCGGGCCCTTATACTCTTCCGGAATATTGATAATTAAGTGCTCAAAAGGTTCACAAATTTCTCCATCTATCTCCCGGAAAATCACCTGTGGTTTAGAGACCTGAAATTCTATACCCTCCCTGCGCATCTTTTCGATGAGAATAGCTAAATGTAATTCTCCCCTTCCGGAAACCTTAAAAACATCAGGACTGTCTGTTTCCTCAACTCGCAAAGAAACATCTGTCTCCGTTTCCTTGAATAAACGACTACTTAATTTACGGGAAGTTATAGGCTCTCCTTCTCGACCGGCAAAAGGTGAATCATTAACCATAAAACTCATTTGTAATGTAGGTTCATCAATTTTTAATAGGGGTAAAGCCTCCAGGGCATCTATAGCGCAAATTGTTTCCCCTACATTGACCTCACCTAAACCTGTAACGGCTACAATCTCACCGGCATGAGCCTCTTCTATCTCTACCCTCTTTAAACCTTCAAAGGCTAACAGCTTGGTAATTCGAACATTCTCCACCTGCCCGTCCCTTTTTATAACAGCTACCTGGCTGCCGTTTTTAATCACTCCCCGATTAACCCGTCCAATAGCTATTCGGCCGAGGTAATCATTATAATCTAATAATGCAACCTGCATTTGTAAAGGTCCCTCAATATCCCCTTTAGGTGCGGGAATATGTTCAAGAATAGCCTGAAAAAGGGGTTCCATGTCTTTTCCATCTGCATCAGGTTCAGTCATTGCAATCCCTTTTAAAGCTGAAGCGTAAAGGACTGGAAAGTCCAACTGTTCATCATTGGCTCCTAAATCAATAAATAAATCTAACACCTCATCCACAACTTCCAATGGACGAGCATTTTCTCTATCTATTTTATTTACAACTACAATAGGTACCAAACCCTGTTCCAAGGCTTTACTCAGCACAAACCTGGTTTGGGGCATACAGCCTTCAAAAGCATCCACCACCAGAAGAACCCCATCAACCATCCGCATGATCCGTTCAACTTCCCCGCCAAAATCAGCATGACCGGGAGTATCTACAATATTGATGGTATATCCTTTATATTTAATCGAAGTATTTTTCGCTAAAATGGTAATGCCTTTTTCCCTTTCCAAATCATTTGAATCCATTACTCTTTCCACTACCTGTTCATTACTTCTAAAAGTGCCACCTTGAGCCAGTAGTTTATCCACTAGGGTAGTTTTGCCATGATCAACATGGGCGATAATTGCAACATTGCGTATTTTAGCCTGCTCCATATAAAATTGTTACCTCCTTCAAATCTGAAAAATAACCAGGCTATATTTAGTCTTATTTGTATTAATTTTAACCACCGAAATATTTTATTCCTAATTAAGCGTGAAGACAAGTTTTACATAAAAAAAACCGGCCGTGCCGGTTTATAAAAGGTATTAAGTTAAATAAAAAAACCTGCGGGGCAGGTTATCAAAACATATTTCAAACATAAAAATATTTAATTTTTTCAGCCTACATGGTCAAAAAGCTTGTTCAAAAGAAAGTTGAATGTTTCCAGCTCTTCTTCCGTATAACAGCAAAGTGCATTCTTTAAAAACTCATAATGCTCAGGTACGGTCTTTTGATAAAGTTCCTTCCCTTTCTCAGTTAATTCCACTCTCACTACTCGCCGATCCTTTTTATCCTGAATTCTTTTTACTAAGCCTTTCTCTTCCATTCTGGAAATAATTGAAGTAATATTAGAATTAACACAAGCAGCTTGTTTGCTTAATTCAGACATAGGTGTAGACTCTTCAATTGATAAGTTCCACAAAATATTAAATTGACTTGGAGTCGTTCCGTGCTTCCGCAAATCCTCTTCCGCTACCCTCTGCACCTTAGCAAAAGTTCTCCGTAACAAAGCCCAAGTTTCTAATTGTTTATTCATAATTCCTACCTCCCTTCTTTAAAAGTTTCTTAATATATATATAGTTTCTTCATGAATATTTTTATTCCTGCCATTATTCTGAAAAGTGTAATTTTAAAATTTGTCGGCATAAAAAAGCTTAGACAAAACTACATTTTAAAAGAGGAAACAATCTCAATAAGAAATCGTGCAAAGGAGAATAAAATGTTTTCTGTTCTTATTAGTAGTTTATTAGCAGGACTAGCTACCTTTTTAGGTTCCCTAATTGTAATTATTCTGGGAAAACCAGGGCAAAAGACACTGGCCTGGCTTTTAGGTTTTGCTGCGGGAATAATGTTAACTGTAGTAATTATTGATTTAATTCCTTCCGGGCTGGCTTATAGCAGCCTGGTAATTACCGTTTTGGGGTTTTTCTTAGGGAACTTGCTCCTTTTCTTTTTAGATCTATTAATCTCCTGGCTTCCACCTGTTAAAAAAATGTATAAAACGCAAGAAACAGGTCATTTATTAAAAATGGGTTATTTAATTGCAACGGGTATCGCTTTACACGATTTACCAGAAGGAATTGCCATTGCTGTGGGATATAGTGCTACAGAAGATTTAGGCATAATCATTGCCCTGGCTATCGGTTTGCATAATATTCCGGAAGGGATGGCTACTACAGCACCTTTTAAAATGGGAGGTATGAAAAACCTTAGTATCATTCTCTTAATTTTGTTGGTTAGCCTGGTAACACCTTTGGGTGCCCTATTAGGACTAATTTTGGTCTATATTTCTCCTTCTTTAATCGGCCTCCTTTTGGCTCTTGCCGGCGGTGCCATGACTTACATAGTTAAACGTGAGCTTTGGCCCGAATCCCGCCGCCGCCATCCCCATTACGCTTATTTAGGCGCCTTTTGCGGAGTGATTTTGATGCTTTTGGCCGAAAATTTGCTTTGATTTTAAACCAC
>DGEF01000109.1:1172-1344 GCA_002385805.1 Peptococcaceae bacterium UBA3933 | reverse complement strand
GGGGCGAGAATTAAACTCCCTCCGGCCGTAAGGTTAAGAGGTAACTAAAAGATAATTGAACCACAGACATGCATAGATTTTGAGATGGCATTATGGCTCACGGGTTAAAATGCCAGTTTCTCGCTCACTCGCTCACTAATAGACTCGCCCACTATTTTTAGTCACCAGTCAC
>DGEF01000109.1:0-921 GCA_002385805.1 Peptococcaceae bacterium UBA3933 | reverse complement strand
AAGTTGTATATTTTCCCTTCCTCTAACAAAAACTTAACCTAGCAAAGGCTAGGAGGCTAAGAATGAAAAAATACTTACTACTGGGGGGAACCGGTTTAATAACCGGAATAGTCAATGGATTACTAGGCATTGGAGGAGGCACCATTTTAATCCCGGCCATGATTTTTTTATTAGGCGAAAAACAGCACCAGGCCCACGGTACTTCATTAGCCGTTATTTTACCCACTGCCTTGGTTAGTACCTTCATTTATAGATATAATGATTCTTTAGATTTAAATTTAACCGTCAAAGTAGTTGCCGGTGCTGTTATCGGCGGTTATCTGGGAGCTAAACTGATGAATAAAATCCCTGCTACGACGCTGAAAAAAATTTTTGGTATTTTTATGGTAATCGCCGGACTAAGGATGGTGTTTTAGTTTGCTTATTTTTCTTATTGGTTTTTTAATGGGGATTTTAAGCGGATTAGCTATTGGGGGAGGTACTTTATTGGTTCCTGCCCTTATCTATTTAGTAGGGACAGAACAGCATGTAGCCCAGGGAGTATCTCTGGCGGCTTTTATTCCTACTGCCGTTGTGGCCGTCATTACCCACTACCGGCAAGGAAATGTAAAAATTAAATTAGCCTTTTATTTAATAATCGGCAGTGTAGGAGGAGCAGTCATCGGCTCATTCTTAGCCCACAACCTTAATGCCCGGATATTAAAAAAAATATTTGGTGTCTTCTTAATAGCCATGGGTATTTATGAATACATGGGCAAAAGTAAGCTGGCCAGGATAAAAGAAATGGAAAATAATAAAGGAAATACAGATTTAGAATAAGATTCTGACCAAAAAAATTGCACTGAGCTATCTCAGTGCTTCTATTATTATACCTTTAGGCAAAGGCACATTGAAAAATACACCAAATACAATATAAAAAAT
>DGEF01000026.1 GCA_002385805.1 Peptococcaceae bacterium UBA3933 | reverse complement strand
AAACAAACTAATTCCCATTAAGGGAATTTAAATGCCGTAAAAAGGATTTAATTTATTATCCGCCAGCCATTAAAATCAAGCAACTATTCAATACTCTTAAAAAACAAAATTACAATGATTTAAATGGGGGATATTATTTTTAAAAAGTTTAATAAAGGAATTGGTGGATTATAAACGAAATTATATGCAATATTTGATTTTGGTGAGTGAAAGCAATGGATAGAGATAAAATATTGGAAAAATTAAAAGAAGATAGTATTGAATTATTTTGTAAGGTAAAAACGTGAAGATTTATCTTTTTGGTTCTTGGGCACAGGGAAAAGAGAAATATTCTTCGGATATTGATCTAGGGATCTGGGGGAAAAGTGAAAAACATTTCCGGAAGTTAGCCTTGTTGCGTATCAAATTGGAGGAGTCTACCATTCCTTATAAAGTTGACATTGTAGACTTAACCAAAGTCGATGAAACTTTTTTAAAGAAAGTGGAGAGGGAGTTTTATGGAAAGACTAAAGTAAAGGATTAAAGTCAGTGAAAAAGCCTTACTGAGGTTTCAAGAAGTTATGCAAATAGCCGAACCTGATTTGATCCAAAAAAATGCAGTAATTCAAAAATTTGAATTTACTTTTGAAGCAATATGGAAAACTGCAAAAGAGTGGCTTTATCAACATGAGGGAATAGATGTAGGCTCTCCCAAAGGATTAATTCGTGCTTGTCGTGAAGTGGGAATTTTTGATGAGGAAGAAACAATTAGTGCATTAGAGATGGTTAATCACCGTAAGCTAACTGTTCATACATATAATGAAAGGCTGGCTGTCGAAATTTATAGTCATTTAGAAAAATACCTATTATTAATGGAAAAATGGCTAAATATAATAAAAGGGAGAATTTCCGTATAAATATCATTTTCGGTTTTTTCTGATGTTTATTCCAGAAACCTGCCATAATTTTATAAAATTTGGCAGGATTTTTTATGTCTAAGTCTAATTAAATAATTAACTAAAAATGAGAAAGTGGGGTGGGGAAAATTGTGGTCTATAATACGGTAGTTTTAGGGGGATTGCTGCATGATGTCGATAAGTTTTTGCATCTTGATTCAGTAGAATTAATAAAATCTTTTGTTCATGAATTAGACAAAATTTGCAATGTAGAACTTTTGGAAACTTTGGTTATAGGAGAACTCCAGGATAGGGAAAACGTTTATTGCCATTTGCTAAATAGAGCAGATGTTTATTCTTCATCAGAAGAAAGTGAGTCGCAAGAGAAATTTTATGACCATGAAGCTCGTCCCTTAGATTCTGTTTTTAATCGTGTAGAAATAGGAAAAGGGAAAAATAAAGAAATATACCAATATTCAGCTCAAAAATACTCTCCTGAAAACGGCTTTCCGGTTTTATTAAAAAAACAAAAAAAAGAAAACATAGATATTTTACTAAGAAATTTTAGAGATGAATTTCAGCAAATTGCACAAAACATATCAGATTTTGCGACTTTTTATAATCAACTTTATTCTTTATTACTTAAATATACTTGGTGTATCCCTTCTAATTCTCAATCAGAAATTGCGGACATATCACTATTTGACCATGCAAAAACTACAAGCGCCATAGTAGCCTGTCTCTATCAATACCACGAAGCCAGTAATAGTTTTTCTATCCAGGAAATTAGTAATGATAAAACTAATAAGTTTCTAATATTAGTAGGGGATATTTCCGGGATTCAAAGCTATATCTTTTCTGGTTCCCATATTGGGGCAGGTGCCGTTGCTAAGAGGTTAAGAGCCAGGTCATTTTATTTAAACATGCTTTCCGAATTAGCCTCACAAAAAATAAGAAAAAGCTTTAATTTACCGATTTCTAATATTCTAATGGCCTCCGGTGGGAAATTTTATATCTTGCTCCCTAATACATTGTATGTGAAAAATAAACTTGAAGAAATCAAAAAAAATATTTCTATATACTTATTAGAAGAATTTCAGGGTGAGCTTGCCCTTAACTTGGCTGTAGAGGAATTATCAGGCCTGGAATTCGGAAATTTCGGAAAAGTAATAAGGAGAGTTGGCCAAAAGTTGGCCTTGAAAAAGAAAATGCCTTTTTTTGAGGTAATAACGAATAAAGGATACTGGCAAGAAGACCTGTTTTTATTTGAAATCGATGATGAAGATAAACTTTCTCTTTGCCAGGGCTGTGGCAAAGAATTTGCACAAGAAAGTATCGATGGCAGAAAATATGGTGTTAAATGCTTAAAAGATTTAGAAGTAGGTCAAATCCTGCCTAAGACCAAATATTTAGAGCTTACTTCTCAGGAAAAGTGCCACATTCCTTTTTTAAAAGACAACGGGGTAAATTTGAAAACTGAAATTCCCCCTGCTCCTAATACTAATCTAACATTTGTTCTTAATGGTACTGAAATTATTGCCAAGCAAAACTTAGTAGCCAAATACCTGGCCAATTATGTGCCTACTGATGAAAAAAGGCAAGCAATAAGTTTTGATTATCTGGTGGAGAAAAGTAAAGGAATAAAGCGGTTGGCCTATTTAAAGGCAGATGTGGATAATCTGGGTAGCATTTTCGCCTTTGGTTTTATGGACGATGAAAACGGAAAGGTTACTAGGTACGATACTATTTCCAGGGTAACCACCTTTAGCAGGATGCTGGATTTGTTTTTCTCAGGGCGTGTAAATCAAATTATCAGCCGGGATTTTCAGGATTGTTACATTGTTTATTCCGGTGGGGATGATTTATTAATCATTGGTCCTTGGGATAAAATCATTGATTTAAGTATTGTTATAAATAAGGAGTTTCAAAAGTTTGTAGGTTTTAATCCCAATCTTACCCTTTCTGCAGGAATCAGTATTGTCAAAACCAAAACTCCTGTATCAAAAGCAGTTGATGAGGCGGAAGAACTTTTGGAGCTTTCCAAAGACAAAGTCCTAAAAGGCAAAAAATCCGGCCGAAATCAAGTAACCGTCTTTAATAGAACTATGAGTTGGGATGATTTTGCTTTAGTAATCAATGAGGCTAAAAAACTAACTCAGTGGGTGGAAAAGAAGTATTTAACCAGAATGGATCTTTGGAAGCTAAAGAAATATGACCGCCTATTCCAGGATTTTTATCAGCATAATAATGTAGAAGGATTAAAATACCAAGGACTTTTAGCCTATGATTTAGGTCGGAAAAAGAAGGAAAATAAGATTAGCAGTGAAATTCTTCAATGGCATGAAAGTTTATTGGAATTAAACAACCCGGTCTTAATTAATTTAGGGTGTATTATTGATTATACTCTGTGTGCATGTAGAGGGGGCGAAGAAAATGAACAGTAATTTTTCCGGAAATAGAGGGGGCTATTCTGATAATAGGCTGCCGAAGGACTATTTAAGTAACGGATATTTTGATGAGAAGGGTTATATTAGGGAAGAACTTTTAACAACAGTTGCTTCGGAAGTAGCAAAAAGCTTTGGCTTTAAAATGAGTAACAGTCAACTGCGAAGGTTTTATGGGCATCTAAAAAATGCAGAAAAAAGTTTTTCATTTTCTAATGATGTCCAAAGATTCATAGTTGATGTAAAACAATTAGATGCTTTTGTGGCTGAAGCCAAAGGAAAGGATAAGGTTCCTGCTGTATTTTATGATTTTATTCATCAGAATATTAGAAGGATTAACAATGTAAAGGATATCCGCAAAGGGTTTTTACCTCATTTTCAAGCTGTAGTAGCTTACTTTACATATCATTATCCGAAAAGCAGATAAATTTTTGGGGAGGTATAAATTATGAAACTGGAAAAAGTGATAGTTATTACCGGCCAAATAGAATGTCAGACCGGTTTACATATTGGCGGAAGTGAGGAAACAATCGAAATAGGAGGTATTGATAACCCTGTTATCAAGCATCCTGTTACTAAAGAACCCTACATTCCCGGTTCCTCTTTAAAGGGAAAAATGAGATCCCAGATGGAAAAGCTTGAAGGCAAGGTGCAGCCTAACGGAGAGCCTTGTAACTGTGCGGAAAGTGATTGCCTTGTCTGCCGTGTATTTGGTCCTCACAAAAGAAGCTCCCATAATCTTGGACCTACAAGAATGCTTATCCGAGATGCAATGATGAATGAGGAGACCAGAGAAGAAATGAAAAAAACAATTCACGATGGTTCCTCTTATCTGGAAATTAAAGTTGAAAATACCATAGACAGAAAAGTAGGTACAGCCAAACATCCACGGTACCAAGAAAGAGTGCCGGCAGGAGCAAAATTTGATCTGGAGATAGTTTTGCAAATTTTTGATCTGGATAAAAATCTGGATTTAGTTGACTTTGTTCGAAAAGCTTTAAAATCCGTGGAAAAATCTTATCTAGGAGGATCCGGTAGTAGAGGTTACGGAAAGATAAAGTTTCTTAATTTAAAGAAAGACGGGGAAGATTTTGAACTCTAAGGAGCCGGATAAAATATGAAAATTTATAAGATTAAACTCAAACTTAAATCCAGTTACATAACACCCTGGCAGAGTGACACTATTTTTGGCAGTCTTTGCTGGGCAATGGTCGAAAAACACGGGAAAAATTTATTGAGAGAGTTTTTAGATGAATATAAAAACGGAAAATACCCTTTAGTGGTATCTGACGGATTTCCCGGAGACCTGTTGCCTAAACCCATGGCTGGAAATGTTTTCGACAATGATAAAAATTTAATAAAAAATGAAGCCTTAAAAATTTCCCAAAAAGCAAAATTAGCTAAAAAAACCAACCATATATCCCTAGAGGAATTTAACCTTATCATAAATAATCAACAGGTAGAAATCACACCTAAAGAAAAAATTTTCTATGAAACCGGTGTAATGCACAATCAGATATCCAGAATAACCGGCACTACTATGGAAGGTGATTTGTTTGAGCAGAAGGAGATTTTCACCAACTCCCACCTTTCGATATATTTCAGTGTAGAACCTGAATGGCAAGAAACGGTATTGAAACTCTTTCTTATTTTGGCTGTGAAAGGTTTTGGGAAAAGAACAAGTATAGGTAAAGGCCATTTTTCTATTGAAGAGATCAGTGAATTTACAGGTTTTTCTTTACCAGAAAAAAACAAGGCCAATGCTTTTGTGACTTTATCTAACTATATTCCTAAGCAAACCGACCCTACTTTGGGCCTATATAAAGTATTTGTAAAATACGGCAAATTGGGGCATAGTTATGCCCATGCGCAAAATCCTTTTAAAAAACCTCTTTTAATGATTAAGCCCGGCGCGGTTTTCTGGTGCGACAATCCTAGGTTTACTTATGGACGCTTGGTAGAGAACGTAAGCCTCCAATTTTCCCATGTTATTCAGTGTGGTTGTACCTTAGCTATTCCTGCTTATATAGAAAAACCTACTCTCTTAGATGAGCAAATAATTTAAGAATGGCGGTGGGGATTTGTTAACATCAATAGATGTTGAATTAGAAGCGGTCTCTTCAGGATTATTACCATTTAATAGTAACTCTTTATATATCCATGCTCTGTTTTTTAAGCTGGTTAGCGAAGATAATGAAACTTTAGGTGAATCAATTCATAACAGAGACGGATTTAAACCTTATACTTTATCTTCCTTAAGGGGAGGTAAAAAAAATAATTGGAACATAGAAATCATAGCCAATAACAAATATCGATTTCGAGCAACTTTTTTAAATGATGATATATTTATAGCCTTTTTTAACAGTGCTTTACTCTACTACAACCAAAGTAAACCGGTTAAACTTGATGAACTGGATTTTAAAATCACCAAATTAGTTTTAAAACAAAATGAAAGTTTTGAGGAATTAACTGCAAATAATGTGATAAATGACAATAATTTTGAATTAATCTTTACTTCTCCAACCAGTTTTAGGGTAAAAGGCAGGAATTACTTATTCCCGGATTCCAGCCTCGTTTTTAAAAGCTATTTTGATAAATGGAATGCTTTTTGTCCTGAAAAATTGAGAATTGCTGAAAGTGAAATAAACCAAATTATAACAGCTTGTTTTCCGGTGAAACACCACCTGTATACAGAACTTTTGGATATGGGCAAGTATAAGGTGGTAGGGTTTAAAGGCAAGTGTCAGTATGAAGTTGAAAAAACTTTAGATGAGATATTATTTGGAAAATTAAATTGGTTATTAAGATTCAGCAGGTATTCAGGGACTGGATATAAAACAACTATGGGAATGGGTCAAACAACCTTAGCCAAAAAGGATAAAGGAAAGGTGTTATAAGATGAATGTAGTCTTAATAGCTAATCTTGGAACTTCAGATGTAAAGTTTGATGGGAAATACTTAAAGGAACGGCCGAGGTCTCAAGGTGCGGAAATATTAAATTGCCTAAATGAAGATTTTTCCCTCTTCCGGCAAGCAATAGAGTTTCCTATTTTAGAACCGATTATTAACGAGCTGGGGACAGTTGATCTTTTAATCCTGTTGGCCACTGACCAACATCAAGGCACTACCCGGGAAAACTTTTGGGAGAAAGATACTATATATGTAGCTGATATAATTAAAACTGTAATGACAAAAGATGACACTTTTAAAAAGAAAGTTAAAGACATAGAAATATTGACCATAACTTCAGCTCCCAATAATTATGATGTAATGTTTAAAGAGTACCAAGGACTTTTACAAAACAAAATAGTTAAAATCGTGAAAGAAAAAGGATTTACAGGCTATAATGATGTTTATATAAGTGTAACTGCCGGCACCCCTGCTTGCAATTTGGCCCTGATGTATTCTTCCATACATGAAAATCAATTAGGTTTTAAACAGTTTGTTTACACCAGTGAGGGTGAACAAGAAGAACCGGTAAAGTACCTGCAATTAGGAAGAACCATTCAAGGGCAGCAATTAATTCAACTATCAGATCAGTTTTTAAGGACATATAATTACGAAGGTCTTTTGGAGTTTACAAAAGAATTTGATGATTTTTTCAGGAATGACGATTTGTTAACTGCCATGATCGAAGTTTTACATTACCGTAAAAATTTTAGATTTGGGGAGGCAAGCAAGTTATTACAGGACTTTCTAAGGACGGGAAAAGTTGAGGGACAGCCCAAAAGGATTTTCAGAATAGTCAGTGAAGAAGTAAATAAAGTACAAACAGGGATCAGTCAATTAAACAGAGATTTTACCGGGGAAGGAATTACCCAGGAAATAAAAGCCGTCATAGCTGAATTGTTTTGGAATGCCACAATATGTTATGAAACAGGCCATTATGTAGATTTTCTGGGAAGGTTTTGGCGGCTCCAGGAATCCTTATTAAGACTTGTTTTTGAGGAAAAGCTAGGTATAAACGCGAAAAAAGAGAATAGCGATAAGGTTAAAAATAAAGTACGTGATAATAGTGAATTACTCACATATTTAAGAAAGAATGGCGTTGATCTTAACCGGAATCTTAATAGATTTTTTTACTATCATACTTTAAAATTTTTCCTAAAAGAAGATGATATTTTTCTCAAATGGGTGGAAAAAGGAGACTTTGGCGAAAACAGCGATAAAAAAATAGTCAGTTTGAGAAATAAAAGTATCCTGGGCCATGAATTCGAAGGAGTTAACAAAAAAATAATCGCAGAAAGCTGGTATGGAGATATATTGGGAGATACTCAACGTTTATTGGAAAACTACTTTGGTATCCAATTTGACCATAGTGGAATTAATGAGGCTCATAAATGGATATTGGATCGAATAAGTAAAAAGTTATAGAATAAATAGATTACTTCTTGGTAATTAATGATAAATAAAAAAATAATTACCAAAGGAGTAATTTTCCATGAGTATTGTCAAGTTACCAGTTTCTGCAGTAGCGGAAGTGTTGTATTGTCCCCGTAATTTTTACTATCGGATAGTTGAACAAGCCGAAGATTATAATCATCATGTTTTGGAGGGAAGAAAACAAGAAGAAAGGCGTGAACAGAGGCTAAATGTTAATCGAGAAGGTTATAAACAAAGCCGTAAAATATTCCTTGATTCTGATTTTTATAATATAGCTGGCACCTTAGATGTAATAGAAGAGAAAGATGGAATGATTTATCCAATTGAATATAAAAAAGGGCCATTAAGGAATAACGTTAATGATGATGTTCAGGTTTGTTGCCAAGCCCTTTTACTAGAAGAGCATTTAAATAAGGACATTTCTAAAGGGTATGTTTTTTATGTAGAATCTGCGAAAAGGAGAGTCGTTGTTTTATCACAGGATTTAAGAGAATTAACTATTCAAACTATACAACGGGCCAAGGAAATAATAGAGAAGGGGGAAATCCCCCAACCTGTTAATGATCAGCGCTGTCATGGCTGTAGTTTAATAGAAAGGTGTTTACCAGAAGAAACCAAATATTTGAAAGAAGGGAATCAAAAACCGCGAAAGCCCGTTCCCAGTGTAAATCTTGGTCGAGTACTTTATGTTGATACCCCGGGGGCCTATCTAAGGAAAAAAGATGGTAGAATATTGGTTACTAAAGATAAGGAAACAATTCGGGATATACCCTTAACTGCGATTGATCAAATTGTTTTGGTTGGCACAGTTAATATTTCAGGGCCATTGCTTCAGGAATTATTAAGAAATTCGATTCCGGTCCATTTTGCTACAACATATGGTAATTACCTGGGATGGTTAAATCCAACTTTTAATAAAAATAGTTTACTCCGCTTAGCTCAGGCTAGGGCGGTAGATAATGAAAATTTGAGGTTAGTTTTAGCCAAAGCTTTTGTTAGAGGAAAACTAAGTAATATGAGAACTCTACTTTTGAGGTATAATCGTAATTTACGGAATGAACAGATTAGCTATGTGACAACACAGTTAAATAAAATCATTATGAAGGTTGAATCAGCTGATTCTTTGGAGGAACTTTTAGGTTATGAGGGGAATGGAAGTAGAGAATATTTTAGTATACTACATTTGCTTTTAAAGAAGGACAATGAATTTTATTTTTCAGGGAGAAACCGTCGCCCACCTCGTGACCCAATAAATGCTATGCTATCTTATGGATACTCTTTGTTATGTAAAGATGTGGTTAATGAATTAATGAGGGTAGGTCTTGACCCTTATTTAGGATTTTATCATAGTAACATTTATGGGAGACCGGCATTGGCTTTAGACATTATGGAAGAGTTTCGCTCTATCATTGTTGATTCTGCGGTACTTACTGCGATTAATACAGGTATGGTTAATCAAGCTGATTTTCGACAGGAATTTGGTAAATGCGAGATGAGTGAAAAAGGGAGGAAAGCTTTATTTCAGGCCTATCGTAACAGGATAAACGAAGAAATAACTCATCCTATCTTTGGATACAAGCTCAACTATCGCAGAAATATTGAATTACAGGTAAGGTTTATGGCAAAAGTATTAACAAAAGAATTAAATGAATATAAACCATTTCTGGTTAGGTAGCCATGGAAAACTATGTAATAGTTTATGATATTTCCGACGATAAACGTAGAAATAAAATTTTTAAGATCTTAAAAAATTATGCAACACCAGTGCAATATAGCGTGTTTGAGGCAAGACTTCATCCAAATGACGTAGTGGAGCTTAAGTATAAATTGTTTTCTGTAATGAATACTAAAAATGATAGTATAATTTTTTATCGTTTATGTGCATCATGTGCAGGAAAGGTAGATAGAATGGCTATCTAGCCCCCTAATAGATTT
>DGEF01000056.1:4773-5438 GCA_002385805.1 Peptococcaceae bacterium UBA3933 | reverse complement strand
AGATGTGTATAAGAGACAGAGATATATCCCACTATTTAATGAAAAATTTGCTGTTGAGCCAGAATACCCTCAATCCGCCTTCACTCCAGTAAAACAAGGCATTTGTATCGATAATATCTTATGTTTTAAACAACTTAGGACCATCGATAATGGAGGTGTCTTTGTTTTTAAGGGTAGGCATTTTCAGCCGGTTTCTAATGGTAAAATTGTTTCTATACCTGCTAAGTCTCAAGTAAATGTCTTGATTAGCCCCCTTTTCGGTGTGAGGGTACAATTCAAAACTGTTGTTTATGATGTTGTACCATTTATTAAACCTAAGAAAAAAACTAAGCCTAACCACACTAAAGAAAAGAATACATATCGGCCACCAGAAGATCACTACTATAAATACGGAAAAGACCTCTGGCCTAAATTAAGTTTTGCAGAAAGCAACAGTGAAATCCTACAAATGCTTGAAGAGATATTTCTACAGAAATATGCTTAACCTTACAGGGCCTAATAACCATTTTGTTATGGAGTGCAGGTATGTCAAGGGCGAGCGTTTTTTGCTCGTTTATTTACCCTTGACTTACCAAGCGACATAACTACAATTTTTTTAGCCCTGTAAGGTGACATTTTCTCGGAATAATTAACCCCTTTTTGGGGTGACATTTTCACAAACTATT
>DGEF01000056.1:3106-4716 GCA_002385805.1 Peptococcaceae bacterium UBA3933 | reverse complement strand
CATTTTCACAAACTATTGACACAAAATTAAATATAATAAAGAGGTGTAACCACACCTCTCAGAACAGAAAGGTAAATATTCTTCCCAAGGGTTAATTTTTATGCTAGTTATCGTTATACCGTATTGGAAATTGATTAACCTATTGTAAGCAATGTAATAGGCCATAGTTTCGTTCAGTATCTTGGTCAAGGACAACAACCGGCATGGTACCAATAGCTACATTAGCAAAATTAAAAATGGCTTAGGAGAAATTATCCCTAAGCCAATGGATTACATTTTACTAACAATAGTCACCTAATTTTATTCATCAACACCATTTAGCAAAGGCTCAAATAAATAAGCCATGTTCTTTAACTTTGGTACATCTTTTACTATTATTTTTTCGTATTTATAATCTATAATACCTTGTCTTTTCAATATATTCAGATTCTTGGTAACGGAAACCCGGTGTATCCCCAGCAAATTGGCCAAATCCTGATGAGAAAGTCTAATAGGGATATTTTTTGTAATCTTCTTATTTCGTGCTTCATGACAACAGAGAGCATACAGTATCCTACTAATACTCTGAACAATATTCCTTAAGGATATATCTTCAATTTGGCAAGCTAAATTTCTGGATTTTAAAGCTAAAGATTTAATGATGAACATATTAATTTCAAAATCTTTTTGCATGATCTTAATAATTTGTTGTTTTTCAAAAAAATATACTTTCGCATCTTCTAAAGCTACCGCTTCGTACAAACTAGGTTGCTCATGAAAAATAAATTGTTCTCCAAAAATACATCCTTCATGGGTAATGCTCAAAATTTTTATTGATCCATCTTCACCTAATAAATTGCTTCTTATTTTGCCCTTTTTGACAAAATACACCCCTTGCAAAACTTCTCCCACATGTAAAAGATATTCGCCTTTTGCTAAGTCCTTTTTTTCACAACTAAAAGGTAAATATTTTTCCCAAATTGTACTATTAAGGCCTACACTCCCTAAAGTAGTGGAATCAAATAGTAAAGATGTTGTCAAATATTCCGTCAATTCTTTATTTTCGATTTTCACAATGAACAACACCTTTTATCTATTATCTTACCTCGATTTTATAGAACATTTAATTGATAGTCAACAAAATCTATTTCAAAAATTATTAAGAGTTTGTAACTTTGATTACAAGTATTTCTGACTTCTTAATGATATTGTATAAATAGAATTTATATATAAATTATTTTTATATTTAAGGAGGTGAATTTTTGCTCAAACTTTATATTTAGCTTCCGGCTATTATTAATATTAAAAATATTTTAAAAAGGAGTGTTTTGAATGGGTCAACCTTTTATTCATCCCACAGGAGTTACTATTTACGATCCGGAAAAAGCTTATAACGGATATACGGTTTTACATGCTCCTAAACTGGGCACTGTTCTTATTGATATGAACGGAAATGTAGTGAGAGTATGGAAGGATCTTCATGGTTTCCCCAATAAGCTATTACCTGGGGGTTATGTAATGGGAAGTCGCGGACGGAGAAATGTTAAATACGGTTACCAAGACCAAGTAGATCTTGTACAAGTTGATTGGGAAGGTAATATAGTCTGGTGCTTTGATAAAAAAGAATATAT
>DGEF01000056.1:0-2915 GCA_002385805.1 Peptococcaceae bacterium UBA3933 | reverse complement strand
GGCGGTATGGGTGACTGGATGCATATTAACTCCATGAGCTACTTAGGCCCCAACAAATGGTATGACGCAGGTGATGAACGTTTCCATCCGGAAAATATTATCTGGGACGGAAGAGAAGCAAACTATATTGCCATTATCAGCAAAAAAACAGGTAAAGTGGTTTGGTCCTTAGGTCCCGACTATACTGCTACAAAAGAAGAACGTCGAATCGGTCAAATTATCGGCCAACACCATGTTCATATGATTCCCAAAGGTTTGCCCGGCGAAGGTAATATCTTAATCTTTGATAATGGCGGCTGGTCCGGTTACGGTGTGCCCAGCAACACTTCTCGGGATGGTACAAAAGTCAATATCATGGATCGTTCTCGGGTAATTGAATTAGATCCTATAACCAAAAAAGTTGTTTGGGAACTAAAAGGCAGCGATTTATTCGGTTATGGCTTACCAGGCATCAATGATTACCGGTTCTATAGCCCACTTACTAGCTCCGCTCAGAGACTCCCCAACGGCAATACCTTTATTACTGAAGGAGTAGGCGGCAGATTCTTTGAAGTAACTCCTGATAAAGAAGTAGTATGGGAATTCATATCGCCTTTCACTGAAAACCCAGGTACTATTTATTACCGTGCTTATCGCTATCCCTATAGCTATGTTCCTCAACTACCGGAACCTAATGAAATACCTGTACCAAAATTAGACATAAGAACTTTCCGGGTACCGGGCGCTGCCCCCTGTACTGTGGAAAATGTTGTAGAAGTTCCTGGAACATTAGGTTATCAAGATGTTACACAAGCTTGTGTAGCCGCAGCTGACCAAGATTTATCTCTAAGAGAAGATGAAGATGACGATGATCCTGTAACCTATACTAAATTTTAGAAGTATTCAAAATCTCCTTAAAGTAAAGGGGAGCTTTCCCCTTTAAAGCTCCCCTTTACTCTCATGTATCTAAATTTTAGAAGGAAGGGAAATTTATGAGCCAAATTGTGAAATCATCTACATCCTCCCCACAAACATCCTCTCCTGGATTGCAAACTGAACAGAATATGAAAAAAATAATCAAATGGTCTATTGCCATAGCCGTACCCTTATTAATTGTACTGATCCCGACTACAGAAAGTTTCACTCCTCAAATTAAATGGTTTTTTGCTCTTACTTTTTGGGCAGTTTACAGTATGGCAACTGAGATTATATCTAGTAACTTTGCCGCAGCCATTCTCCCTGTGCTTTATGTATTGTTTAATGTAGCACAACCAGCTCAAGCCTTTTCTCCTTGGACTTCAACGGTTATCTGGACTTCTTTCGGAGGTATTATTATTGCCAGTATTCTGATGACTTCCGGTTTAGCCCGACGAATTGCTTATTTTGCCATTCTTAAGACAGGAGGTTCTTTTACCGGAATACTTATTGGAATTATGATAGCAGGTGTAGTCATTAACCCCTTTGTCCCCTCAGTTATGGGAAAAATGGCTATGATTGTCCCTATAGCCATAGCTATCTGTGATACCCTTGATTTGAAACCCAAAACACGGGGTGCAACTGCCGTAATGATGGCAGCGTTCTTATCTATAGCTACACCCCGTTTAGGATATTTAACCGGTGACGGCGGCATACCGATGTTAATGGGAATTGTAGCCAATATCACGCAACAACCTGTAACCTGGACACAATACGCTTTCCATAATCTATTTTTTAGTTTGTTCTTTTCCGCTGTAAGTATTGCTTTAGTTATCATATTTTTAAAACCGGAAAAGAGAATAGAAGGCAAAGAAGTAATAAGAAAAAAATATGAAGAACTTGGCGAAATAACCTCCAGCGAGAAAAAAGTTGTTGTACTTCTTATAGCAGCCATTATCGCACTAATTACTGATAGCATACATAAAATTGATGCAGCCTGGATCTTTATGTTTGTTGGGTTAATCTGCTTTTTACCGGGTGTAGAATTAATGAACGAAGAGAGATTAGGAAAGTTAAACTATAAGATACTATTATTCGTAGCCGGTTGTATGTCTATAGGTACGGTTGCTACCGCTTGTGGTGCAGGAAAGTGGATGGCCAACATTCTTTTCCCCTTCTTAGCCGGTTCTCCCTTATACACAACCGTAGCCACTTGGTTCTTCGGAGTAGCTGTGAACTTCTGTTTAACACCAATGGCGGCTATAGCCAGCTTTACCGCTCCGATAACAGAAGTTTGTATTGAAGCGGGAATTAATCCTCTTCCGGTTATTTATGCTTACTTACAAGGTTTAGACCAATATATACTTCCTTATGAATTTGCCGGATTGCTTTTCGTCTATTCTTATGGATACATGTCCATGAAAAATATGATAAAAGTAATCGGCCCCAGGCTAATTTTAAGCGGTGTGTTTATTGCTTTAGTAGCTTATCCTTACTGGAAGTTTATAGGGTTATACTAATATTTAAGAAAATGAATGGAAAAAGGGATAATTTAGCCCTTAACAAAGGGATTATTATCCCTTTTTCATACAAAAATTTCTTTCCATCTAAGAACTAATGATTTCTTCTATTTGTGAAGTAGTTAAAAGCTCTGCTATTTTTTGCGCTAAAAGAGCTACTTTGGCTAGGTTTATCTTGGTTAAGGTATCCCGGGGGGTATGGTTATCAACTAACCAGTCTTTAGCTAGTAAGGTTACCGCCGGAATACCCTTTGTAGCTAATGGTTTATGGTCACTGCTGTGTTCGCCGGAGTCTTCCTTCATAATTGTTATTTGGTCCTCTTGAGTCAGTATCCCTATTAACCTTTCCACTTCCTTCGTTTCTTGTTCACACCACAAGATAAATTCATTATCCGCTCCCATTCCTATACTGTCTAAATTTATACCCAATTTAATTTTAGGAAAATCTACCAAAGGATTATTCACAAAGTATTTGGAACCTAATAACCCCATTTCTTCTCC
>DGEF01000041.1:1760-6301 GCA_002385805.1 Peptococcaceae bacterium UBA3933 | reverse complement strand
ACATGGGATTATCAGCTGGTTGAGTAAATAAAGTTTATTGGATTTGGAAATAAAAAAGTATGTAAATTGGGAAGGTGGCGAGTATATAGGTCGGTACTTTAAATAAAGAACAATGGCAAACTCCAGGGAGAAAGTGAAAAATTAAGGAGGAGTAAAGTATGGTTGAATATAGAACAGAAAAGGATTTGTTGGGTGAAAAACAGGTGCCGAAAGATGCATATTATGGTATTCAGACAATGCGAGCCAAAGAAAACTTCCCGATTACTGGTTTAGCCCCCAGCATAGATTTAATAAAAGGTCTGGCTATGGTGAAAAAAGCTGCTGCTCTCACCAACTGGCAGTTAGGCCGTTTAAATGAAAAAATAGCTAAAGCTATTATGCAGGCTGCCGATGAAATTATAGCAGAAAAATTTAATGATCAATTTATTGTTGATGTTATCCAGGGTGGAGCCGGGACATCTATGAACATGAACGTTAATGAAGTAATTGCCAATCGTGCCATTGAAATACTTGGTGGGGAAAAGGGACAATATTCTCTCGTTTCGCCAAATAGTCATGTGAATATGGCCCAATCAACTAATGATGTTTTCCCAACAGCTATTAGAATAGCTATCTTAACCACTGCTAAAGGACTTTTAAAAGAATTAGAGAACTTAGAAAATCTTTTCGTTATGAAATCGAAAGAATTTGATGATGTAGTAAAAATGGGTAGGACTCATTTACAAGATGCCGTTCCTATTCGTTTAGGCCAAGAATTTTATGCATATTCGCAAGTTATCAAGCGAGATATTAACCGCATTACAAACGCTCTGGAAGCTTTAACTGAAGTGAACATGGGTGCTACCGCTGTAGGTACGGGTCTTACTGCCACAACTGACTATATAAATAAAGTTGTGGAAAATTTGGCGGAAATTAGTAAGCTCCCCTTAAAAAAAGCGGAACATTTAGTGGATGCTACACAGAATACTGATGTATTGGCTAATTTTTCCTCGTCTTTAAAAATATTGGCTTTAAGTCTTTCTAAAATCGCTAATGATTTAAGATTAATGGCCAGTGGGCCACGTTGTGGCCTTAACGAAATTAACTTGCCTCCTATGCAACCTGGTTCTTCCATTATGCCCGGTAAAGTTAATCCTGTTATGGCAGAAGTGGTCAATCAAGTTGCATTTCAAGTAATTGGGAATGATCACACCGTTTCTTTGGCTGTAGAAGCAGGTCAATTAGAGTTAAATGTTATGGAACCTGTTCTTGCTTTTAACCTTTTACAATCAGTAGAGATACTACAAAATGTAGTTCGTGTTTTCGGTGAAAAATGTGTTAAAGGGATAACCGCAAATAAAGAAAGATGTCAGGAAATGGTAGAAAAAAGTGTAGGCATAGTTACTGCTTTAAATCCTTATATTGGTTATGAAAAGGCTACTCAGATAGCTAAAGAGACTTTGGATAGCGGTCGTTCTGTTATAGATATTGTAAAAGAAAAAGGTATTTTAAGTGATAAGGAGATTGCGGTTATTCTTTCTCCTAAAAACATGACTGAGCCTGTTTCTCAATTTTAAAGAGTAGAAATGGTATAACCAGGTAAAAAAATTTCTGTCGTTTAACGGCAGAAATTTTTTTATTTATGCGGAAAGGTTTTGATTTTAATTATCGAATATAATAATGTATAGATACTGGCAAACTAAAGAAGTGATTAATTATCAATTTGTTTAAGGAGGGAAAGGACATGAAAAATAAAAAGCTGGTAATTATGCTACTCGTCATGATAGTTGCTGTTCTAGCTACAGGTTGTTTTAAGAATGAAAAAGGACCTGATTCAGTTCAAACTCCCGGTACTGGCGAAAACGAACAGAAAAAAGAATTAACAGTTAAAGATTTATATCCCTTAAATGAAGGTGACTATTGGAAATTCGCCGGTGAAGGTAACGAATTCGCTGCTTTTGAACAAAAAGTTTTATTCAGAGAAGGTGACCGGGTTCAATTACAAGTGGCCAGTGGTGGTACTGTGATGGGTATTATTTATGAATTCACTGACGGAAAACTGGAGGTTGTTTACAGTCAAGAAGAATTCTATGAAGAGGAAAACATCTTAGACAGAGAAAATCAAATGTCCCAAGTTATTTTGCAAGAACCTATTGTTGTTGGCAATACCTGGAGTTCAGCCGGCAGAAATTATAAAATTGAAGACGTAGATGCTACAGTTGAAACTCCTGCCGGGGAATTTACCGGTTGTGTGGTTATCTCCAGTACAGGTGATGAAGATAATGTAAAAAATTATGTATATTATAAACCGGGGTTAGGTTTAATTAAACAAGAATATGTAGGTCCTGATTATAAGATAATTGCTGAGTTAGAAGATTTTAATGTTAAAACCTATAATAAGTAGAGTATTAAGCAGTTAACGGAGGGAACAACATGGCTAAATTACCGGTTGTCTTTGTTGATGGAAAAAGTCTGGAAGTAGAGCCGGGTACGACTTTGCTGGAAATCAGCAAAATGATTCCAAAAGAAGGTGCTTCTCCAGTAATTGCTGCCCAGGTTGATAATAAGTTAGAGGAACTTACTTACCAGATAAATAAACCGGTTAAAATAAAATTTTTAGATTTAACCACAGAAATCGGTACCAGAATTTACGAAAGAAGTTTATCCTTTGTTTTTATTAGAGCTGTCCGGGAAATATTGCCCCGCTGTACTGCCGTGACTGTGGAGCATTCCCTATCTAAGGGATTGTATTGTGAGGTTAAAGGAAACCCTTTAACTACGGAAAGTGTGAAAAAGATTGAAAATCGCATGCGGGAAATTATTGAAAAGGATGAGCCTATTCAAAAAATAAGAATTAGTAAAGAAGAGGCTCTAAAAATATTTCAGGAAGACGGTCAAGAAGATAAAGTTAAATTGCTGCAGTATATAGATAAAGAAGAAGTATTTGTTTATAAATGTGGTTGGCTATATGACTATTTTTATGGCCAACTTGTTCCCAGTACCGGTTTTTTAAAAATTTTTGCTCTGAAATTTCATTTGCCGGGTGTAATTATTCAGTATCCTTTAGCTGATAATCCACTTAAAGTTCCGGAGTTTATTCCTCAACCCAAACTTGCCAACATTTTTTATGAGGCAGAACGCTGGGCAGAAATCATGGAAGTAGATACAGTCAGTGCTCTTAATGAATTTGTAAGAAATGGTAAAATCCCCGAATTAATCAGGGTAGCCGAGGCCCTCCATGAGAAAAAAATAGCTCATATTGCCGATATGATCTTAGAGCACAAAGAACGTGGAAATGTTATTCTAATTGCCGGCCCTTCTTCATCAGGTAAGACCACATTTGCCCAGAGGTTAATGATTCAATTAATGGTTAATGGTTTAAAACCTGTTTCTATTTCCGTAGATGATTATTTTGTAAATCGTGAAGATACTCCGAAAGATGAACAAGGAAATTATGATTTTGAAGCATTGGAAGCTATAGATCTGGAACTTTTTAACGAGGATTTATCTAAATTGATTCAGGGACAGGAAATAGAGGTACCAACCTTTAATTTTAAAAAAGGAGTTAAGGAATACTTAGGGAAAAAGTTAAAGATTCGTCCTGATCAGCCTGTTATTATAGAAGGAATTCATGGGTTAAACGAAAAATTAACTTATTCTATTCCCAAAGACCATAAATTCAAAATATATATTTCCGCCCTTACCCAACTTAATATAGATAACCATAATCGTATACCTACAACTGATGCCCGGAAAATAAGGCGAATAATCCGAGACCATCAATTTAGAGGTACCGATGCTTTAACAACAATCAGACGCTGGCCTTTAGTGCGAAGAGGAGAAGACAAAAATATTTTCCCCTTTCAAGAAGAAGCTGATATTATGTTTAACTCTGCTCTTGTTTATGAATTGGCAGTTCTTAAACCATATGTTATACCCTTACTAGAAGCCATTAGCCCTGAACATGAAGAGTATGCAGAAGCCCAGAGATTGTTGAATTTCCTAAGCTATATCTTACCTACCAGTGACATTCATGTTCCTGACAATTCTATTCTTCGTGAATTCATAGGTAAAAGTTGTTTTCACGAGGTGCAAAATGACTAAAAAAGACCGGTTTTTTCCGGTCTTTTTTTAGTAATTTTCATATTGAGCTTGAGGGTTTTTACTCCTCCGAACTTCTCTAACCAGAGGAACTCTATTAGTTGTTTTTTTAACGGGAATTTCCGTTGTAGAAATTCCTAGCACATAAAGCATAGGGCAAAATCTGGTAATACCTTCCGCAACTTTACCTGCCCCAAATACCATTAAAGGTGCAGAGTCACGGGTAATACCTAATCCCAGCATTAATAACCCACCCCAGATACGAATAAATGCATCAAAATCACCTACATTTTTTTGCAAAATAATTCCTCCTTTGAATTAGTGACTGGTGACTAGTATTTTAGTGGCTAGTATTATTAACCACAGATGAACACGGATAAACACAGTTAATTAGCAAATGATTATAGCCGCATAAATATTTAATAAATGCATCATATAAAAATGTAATTCATTTGATGCAT
>DGEF01000041.1:0-1445 GCA_002385805.1 Peptococcaceae bacterium UBA3933 | reverse complement strand
GATGGAAGAAAGGGTTGTTGCTGTTAATAAAGACCCTGACGGTAATATTATTGCCGTCAAGACTGATAGAGGACAGGTTTATCGAATTGAACAGGCTATTCAGCAGGTAAATAATGGTGTTTTAAAAGGTGTTCAGGTTGTTAACCGGGAGGGTAAGCAGTATTTAAGAACATATCCGGATCAGACTCCGGAAAATAATCTAGATGAACTTCCTGAGTTTTAGAAAAATTGTATAAATCTAAAGAAAAGGATGGTGGATTAAATGAAATTACGTGAAATTATGACTGAAGATGTTTTCTCTGTTTGTCCGCAGGATCCAATTATTAAAGCAGCTCAAATCATGCAGCAACGGAATATAGGTTGTATTCCGGTCTGTGATAATAACCAAATGGTAAAAGGTATCCTAACTGACCGGGACATAGTCATTAGAGTTGTTGCAGAGGGAAGAAATCCTAAAGACTTGGATGTAAGTAAAGTTATGTCTACACATTTAACACTAGGTACTCCCGATATGGATGCAGAGGAAGCCGCTCGAATTATGGCTGAGCATCAAATTAGGCGTTTACCGGTGGTAGAAGGGGGAAGACTAGTAGGTATAGTCGCCATTGGGGATTTAGCAACACATAATATTTATGTAGATGAAGCAGCTCAAGCTTTAAAAGAAATTTCCCAACCAAGTAGGCCATTAATGTAAAAGGTAAATTTATAAAAGGCCAGGTAATAAACCCTGGTCTTTTTTTGTTTTGATATGATATATTATAAATATTAGTTGTAAAGGAGGGTGTAAATTTGCGTAATTTAAAAATTAATCCACTTTGGATAGCCTTTCTTACAGTTTGGGTTCCTGGTACTATAGCCAGGTTTAAAATACCGGAGACACCTAAGACTATTTTGATTTGGGCTGTTTTGATATTCCAGATATATTGCCTTTATCTAGGAATTCAAAGATTAAAAAAGAAAAAAAATTAAAGGATTGTTACCGGTATAAAAAGTATGAAATTTACAAAACTATTTATAGAAATACAATATTTCAGGAGGCAATTGTATGCAAATAACTTTTATACCGGGAAACAGTGTGAAGGTAACACATGAACAAACAGTATTACAAGCTGCTTTGGACAATGGACTACATATACAGCATACCTGTAATGGAAACGGAACCTGCGGGACTTGTAAAGTCAGAATTTTAGGTGATGAAGGTCAGCCTCTTACGGAAAAAGAACAACAAATTTTAAGTGAGCATGAAATAAAAATGGGTTATAGACTGGCCTGTCAGGTTTTGTGCACTGATAATATGGAGATTCATCCTCAACATTAATCATAGGAAGCAAATGCTTCCTTTTTTTAGCTTTAGAAGTATTTATGTATATGTTAATATATTATAAATAAAAAAAGAGGTGGAGAGAGTTAATTTATGGTTACATTTAAACCGGTGACTATTGAAG
>DGEF01000077.1:1116-3043 GCA_002385805.1 Peptococcaceae bacterium UBA3933 | reverse complement strand
TTTCACTGTAGTAGACCCCCATCGCCCAGGTCATGAACTAAGCTATTATCCCGGAGAAGTTAGTTTACGAATGGCTGATGTGGCGGTTATAAATAAGATTGACAGTGCCCATCCCGAAGCTGTTGCTACAGTGGAAGCAAATATTAAAAAAGCTAATCCTTCAGCAATGATTATCAAGGCAGAGTCTAAGATAACCGTAGACAATCCGGATGTCATTAAAGGTAAAAGAGTGTTAGTTATCGAAGACGGTCCTACTTTAACTCATGGTGAAATGAAGATAGGCGCCGGTACAGTTGCCGCAGAAAGATTTGGTGCTAAAGAACTTATCGATCCTCGCCCCTATACTGTCGGCAAACTTAAAGAAACCTTCAAGATTTACCCTGATATCGGTATTTTATTACCAGCTATGGGTTACAGTGAACAACAATTAAAAGACCTTGAAACAACAATAAACAATACGGATTGTGATTCTGTAGTTATCGGTACTCCTATTGATCTAACAAGGGTTATCAAGATAAACAAGCCTTGTACTCGTATATACTATGATTTAAATGAGATTGGCAGTCCAAACCTCAAGGAAATACTACAAAATTTCATTAAAGAACATAAGTTGGAAAAATAATATTTAAGATTTAAAAAGCCGGAAATAGTTTTTCCTATTTCCGGCTTAAATTATTTTAACTCCTCAATCAATTTTCGGGTCGCGAACCTTTCCTCCTTCGATAAAAAAGTTAACAGGAGGCATTTCCCCGGATAATAAATAATCTAATAATTCTATTTCCGTTAATTCCCGATGATTAAAAACAATCATGTTTGCAGGAAAACCTTCCTGAATTTTTCCTGCTTTTTTTTCTAGCATTTCCCCGCGCCAACCTGTAAGACCATAAAAGGCCTCCTCCACAGTATTGAGCTCTGGCATTTCAAACAAAGGCATAATTAAAACCTTTGTGTTTCTATCCTCAGTTAACCTGGCTAAAGCGATATTTTCCTTATTGATTACTTCTTCCACACTTTTTCCTATCCAATCACTGGAAAAAGCTTCTTTGATCAATAGCCGTTCCAAAGGATACCTTCCTACAGCGGAAGCCAAATCACGTTCCACCCATTCTTCATTTAGCGGCCATTCAACCTTAGCCGGGGCTACGGTAAAACCTTGAGAATTAAAAATAACGGGTGCTTTTCCTGTTAAATTGTCAGCAATCCTTACTATAGTTTCATCTTTAATCCCAATATCTCCGTAATAAATACCGGCACCGGTTCCGTCAATAATCCGGGCGTTTTTAATAAGTAAATCATAAGTTTCAGGTTCTTCCGCACCCAGAACGGCTACAAGGAAACTTAAGAGAAAAGCCAGTAAACCGGAGACTAGATACTTAAGAATCTTCATATTTCTTCCCCTCTATAAATTAAATCAGCTGGGGTACAAGAATTAGGACAGTCATGATCCCGTTCCATACAGAATGAGCCATAATGGAAGTATAAATAGAACCGGATCTTTCATATAGCCAATTAAGCCAAACCCCACCGAAAGCTAAAGGAATCATTCTGATTAAATCTAAATGAAGACCCCCAAAAATCAATGACGTAACTATTATTCCCCCTTTAATGCCTAATCTCCTGCGTAAAGTTGGATAAAGAAAACCGCGAAAATAAAGTTCCTCACTGACAGGAGCAAACAAGGATACGACCAAAAAAACTACAACTACTTCCCAACCGTTTTGAACCTTCATAATGGCTTGAGCCACAGGCTGAGGTTCAATCTTTACGGGGAAAAACATATTGATTAGAACACCCAAAAAAGTAATCGCGAAAAATAATACTACTCCGTGAATGATGCCGATTCTCAACCAAAAACCTAATTTTGTTTTAACTAATCCTAATTGGCTAATACCGCTTTTGTATTTTACGAAAACATAATAGGCGATCA
>DGEF01000077.1:0-850 GCA_002385805.1 Peptococcaceae bacterium UBA3933 | reverse complement strand
GGTAATTCCTCCGGGCAAAAAGTTTACTAAAGTAAACAACCATTCTTGGTTAGAAAAGCGGAAAAGTAAAGCCACTAAATTAATAATGATTAAGATTAATATTCCGTCAAAGATTCGCCAAGGCGGATTTACCGGTGGAGTAATTCTGTTCATAAAATCATCCTCATAAGTATACTAGATTAATCCCAATTTTCACGTACTAATGCACACCACGATAATGAAAATTTTACTTGAGCAACTATAGGGATAATCGGCTAAATAATCTTAGCGAAAGTAAATATTTTCATAGGGATAACATTAGTATAACAAAATTTGCCTTTTTAGAACAAGAAAATAAACCATGCCCAAAAAGTAAATACTAAGCTTAAACAATTAAGGAGGCAACAAGAATGTGGGTATGGTATTTTGTCGCCATAGTAATATTATTTATGGTCATCACCATGTTTATAAGTGATAAGCGGAAAAAACCTTTTTCCGGAATTAGGGAGTTTTGGCCTCAGTTAAAAGAAGAAGTCGGTGAAGAATTAACCCCTAAAGCGGAGAAAATTACCCATAGCCCAATAGAAAAGTTTTCAGGGCAAAGTATACCTTATTTTGAAACCACCTTAATCTTAGTGGAAGAAAGCCCGGAAAAATTATCGGCTCACTGGACTATAGGAGAAAATTTAAAAAAAGAACTTACTGAAAAAAACGGTCCTGAATTCTGGCATAATTGCCAGC
The DNA here is from genome assembly GCA_002385805.1 of Peptococcaceae bacterium UBA3933. GTDB lineage: Bacteria > Bacillota > Peptococcia > Peptococcales > BICA1-8 > UBA3933. Next base: position 130 of record DGEF01000077.1, on the reverse strand, counting down.
CTGTTTTAAGATTATATCATACTAATGCAGTACCTCAACCTTACTATGAAGATTTCCCTATAGATCTAGACAAGGGGAATGTCCAGGTTTCCATCCAGGCACCGGGAGAAACTTTAAACGCGGAAATAGG
>DGEF01000098.1:665-15934 GCA_002385805.1 Peptococcaceae bacterium UBA3933 | reverse complement strand
GCATAAAACCGTTTATAATATTCTAAACATATCGACCCCAATTTATTAAAAAACTTTCATTTGTGAATGAAAATTAACCAAAACTAAACTTTCAATAGAAAATAAAAAAAGGAGCGATTAGTATGATAAAAGAGTTTTATCTATAACATTGCTCGTATGTAAAGCTCCACCAGAATCGTTCAACATTTGCAAACAATGTTTAATAGCGTCAAACAATACTTCTCCTGATATACCTGAAGATTTTAATATTTTTATTTCTTTGTCGCTGTTTCTCTGTTTTGTGAAAGTTGAAAAGGATACTGAAAAGTTTAAAAATAAAAAGGCAGTAAAGTTTTTAAAAAAACTTTTAAAATATATAATACAAACCTTTCCGATACTATATAAACTGAAGATGAATTACAATATCTTGCAAAACATAAAGAATTATATGAATATGTTTTTTAAAATGATTTCAAAAATTCTGACAAGTTTTATTCAATGACAGGACATATAGTTTTTTCCACTAATCTAAAGGGCTATAAGCCCTTTAGATTATTTTTCTCAAAACCGCTCAAATAGCGGTTTTTTATAATAATAAAAACAATCCTTGTTACTAATACTAGTTGTATCAATCATGTAATCAGAAATTGAATAATTAAATAAAGTATTAGGAAACAGAGGGGGCTAAAATGAGCGAGATAATAAATAACAGAGAATACCGTCAAAAAATTTTAAAGGAAATTATTAAAGAACTCCATAGCGGAAAAACTGTAGAAGAAGTTAAACCTAAATTTGAAAAAAATTTTAAAGGTGTATCTGTAAATGAAATTTCCCAACTGGAACAGGCCTTGATCAAGGAAGGGATACCGGTAGAGGAGATTCAAAGGCTTTGTGATGTTCATGCTGCCTTATTCAAAGGCTCAATAGAAGAAATCCATCGGCAGCAAAAACCGGAGGAAATACCCGGTCATCCCATTCATACATTTAAGTTGGAAAACAGGGCCATTGAAAAATTGATTCTAGAAAAAATGCGACCTGATTTAGAAGAGTTTTTAGCTCGGGATACCGAAGAAAATAGACTTAAACTTTTAGAGGATTTGAATCAGCTTTTAGATATTGATAAGCATTATAGTCGTAAAGAAAATTTAATTTTTCCTTATCTAGAGAAATATGGAATTACCGCTCCACCTAAAGTAATGTGGGGTGTTGATGACGAAATCAGAGAAGAATTAAAACAGGTAAAAAATTTGCTTATTGATTATAAAGGTAATAAAGAAAAAGTAAAGGAAGAACTTAACAAAGCTTTAACTAAAGTAACAGAAATGATTTTTAAAGAGGAAAATATTCTTTTCCCCATGGTTTTAGAGACTCTCTCTGAGGATGAATTTCTTGCAATTGCTGAGGAGAGTGATGAAATAGGTTACTGTTTGATTCAGCCGGAAAAACAATGGCGACCGGTTAATGTTAATGTAGAAAGTAAAGAGCCGGAAGAAAAGTTATCTCCTCACGGTTATATAAAATTTGAGACAGGAATATTAACTCCTAAGGAGATATCTTTGATTTTTAATCATTTGCCGGTAGATATTACCTTTGTCAACAAGGAAGGGATAGTAAAGTATTTTTCTCAGGGTAAAGAGCGGATTTTTGCCAGGACTAAAAGTGTAATAGGTCGTAAAGTAGAAAATTGTCACCCACCGGCTAGTGTTCATATTGTCAATAAACTGGTTGAAGACTTTAAAGCAGGTGTTAAGGACCACGAAGATTTCTGGATTAAATTAGGAGATAATTTTGTCTACATTAGGTACTTTGCTGTCCGAGATGAAAAAGGTGAGTATCAGGGAACCTTGGAAGTAACCCAAAACATTAAATCCATTCAGAAAATTACAGGGGAAAAAAGACTTTTGTCTGAATAATTTTTATTAGCGGTCTATAGACCGCATTAATTTTTTAAGCCTAAAGTTTTAAAAGTTCTAGGGTACATTTTCTAAAAATGGTGTTATACTATATAATAGTTTACATTTTTAAAACTAGGTGAAAAATTATGATAATCCGGGAAATAATTAAAAGGCTAACTACACTTATTTTCGGTTTATTTCTTTTTGCACTGGGAATTGTCTTAACTGTTCATTCCCAGTTGGGCGCATCCCCCTGGGATGTGTTTCATTTAGGGGTAACTAATCACACCGGTTTAAGTTTAGGCCAGGTTAGCCAATTAGTGGGAGTTATTCTGGTAATTATCAGTACCTTTTTAGGGGAAATACCCGGGATTGGTACTATTTTAAATACAATTTTAATAGGTTATTTTGTGGATATCCTACAAGCCAATAATTTAGTTCCTTTAGCCGGCAATGTTTTTCAACAGTATTTTATGTTATTTTTCGGTATCTATTTATTTGGCTGGGCTACATATTTTTATATGAGGGCAGAACTAGGCTCCGGACCACGTGACAGTTTAATGCTGGCTTTAATTAAGAAAACAAAAAAGCCTGTTTGGTTAATCAGGGGAATTATTGAAACCTGTGCTTTAATTGCCGGTTATTTAATGGGAGGCTTAGCAGGAATAGGTACTGTACTTATTGCCGGATTAATAGGGTTTTCCATTCAACATGTTTATAAGCTAAGAAAACAAGACCCGGCTCAATTAGTCCATGTTACATTAGTGGATAATTATCATTTTATTAGGAAGTTATTGAGTAAAAGTTTAACAGAAGAAATTACCATAAAACAACGTGAAAAAAGAGTGGGTTAACCCACTCTTTTTAGTAAAAAGTTTAGAATAATTTATTAACACCATCAACTGTGTGTTTATTGGAACCTTTAGGCACATAAGTCTTACAGCAAGTTTCCATACAGGTTCCAGCATTTTGCGGTGTTAATTGTTTGGCCATGGTGGCATCTACTTTGTCCGGTTGAGAAGCACCGAATTTATCTGTAGCAACTAAGATTTCATTAGCAGCACACATGTTACCTTGTTTCCAGTATTCACAGTCATTAACGATACAATGGATGTGTTGGCTCATTTTTTCATCCCTTTCTTAAGTTTTTCATCATTATTTTGTTAAAAACCACTCTTTTTTATACTGGCTTTTCCAAGGATTATAAGTCAAGAAATGTAAAAGATATTATCATTCTCGGAAGAAGTCTTTTATGATAAAATTATCCATATGTACTATTTTTATAAGGGAGGTGAGTAAAACAAATTTTCAAAAAGAAAAAAGTAAGGTGAGTGGTAACTTTTGCGAAACAAACGTAATCTCTTAATAGCTTTAATTATTATAATTATCCCGATTATAGGCAGTTTTCCCGTTTTAGCCAAATACTTATCTAAAGAAATTGGCTATGAATTTAGAGTTGAGGGAGAACCCTGGTTTATTGTTGCTGATAAAGAGGGTCTGGAAAAAATACTCTCTGAATATAAAAATCAGTATTTAGAAGGTATTGACGAAAATGCTAAAATCAAAAACATAGAATTTAAACAAAAAGTAGAGATAATAGAAGTCGAAGTTTATCCGGAAGATTTCAGTTCACTCATCCAGGCCAAAGAAAAAATATATGCTAAGGAAAAAGAAGCTACTTACATAGAAGTACAAAAAGGGGATAATTTATGGAATTTAGCTAAGAAGCACGGTATTTCTTTGGCTGAATTGGAAATCTTAAACCCAGATATTGACCCGGAAAGGATTTATCCGGGAGACAAGCTGGTGATTGATCCCTTTAAGCCTGTACTGGATGTGGTAATTGAATTAGAGAATACCGTTATCGAAACAATACCTTTTAACACTGAGTACCAAAAAGATTCCAGTTTATACAGGAGTCAGAAGAAAGTCATTAAAGAAGGTGTTGAGGGGGAAAAGGAAGTTACCTATAATATCCAATTGATTAACGGTTTTCAATCTAAAATTGAGGTTGTTCAGGAAAAGGTAATCAAAGAGCCGGTAACGGCAGTAGTTAAAGTTGGAACGAAAACTACCGTTTCACGGGGCGGTAGTGTAAATTACGGTGTAGTTCAGGGAAAAAGGGTGACCAGTAATTTTGGTTATCGGATTCACCCGATTACTGGCAGGAGAAGCTTTCATTCGGGAGTAGATATTGCTGCAAAACACGGAACGGCTGTCTATGCCTACAGTGATGGGAAAGTGGTCGAAGCAGGTTGGAACGGCGCTTACGGGTTAAATGTGGTTATTGACCACGGTAGTGGATTAAAAACCCGGTATGCTCATTTATCAAAAATCTATGTTAAAGTTGGTCAACGGGTGACTACCGCTCAAAGAATCGGTGCGGTAGGCTCTACGGGAAGGAGTACCGGCTCTCATTTACATTTTGAAGTAATTGTCAACGGAACTCCTCGTAACCCCTGGAACTATATTTAAACTAAAACGAGAACAATTAACCTTTTGAAGTTAATTGTTCTCATTTTTTATTAATTCTTTAACTTTATTGGTAAACCAGGAGGTGTGTAAATCTTCGTCAATCAGATTGCTCCAGAGCAAATCAAAAAGTTGGGGGTCATTAACTTTTAAAATAAATTTTTTATAGTCTTCCATGGCTTTTTTTTCTAACATTATGTTTACTTTCAATATATTGATAATTCCAGCCCAACCTAAAATCCTACCGGATATTTGGCCGGTTATGGGAGCCAGCACTTTACCAATAAATGTTGGTTCGCCGCCTAATTCTTTAATTTGGGTAGCTATATTTTTGACATGTTGTTCTTCAATTTCGGCTATCCTTTCTAATGCCTTTTTTATATAAATATCTTCAACCTGTTTGCTTTGAGCTAGGTATAAATCAACTTGATTTACTTCTAAACTATAAAACCAGTTCAATATTTTAATTAATTTATCTCTATTCAAAAGAAGCACCTGCCCTTTATTTGGTAAGAATATTATTCCCCCTTCTTACAGAAAAATTAACTAAAGAGTAAAGGGCAGTTGTGATATTTTATATTAGACTTCTCTTGTTTTTTCCACTAATTTATTAGTATATTTTATATTTCCTCTAGCCAAGGAAGCAAAAATACCTGCAAAACAGGTGAGAGCAAAAATACGGAAAGAAACTTTTGCGCTTTGTAAAAATAAATCCGCATGGGTAGGGTCTAACTCTATATCACCGGCAATGCTAGTTATAACTAAAGTGACTACGGCCATACTTACGGTTTGACCGGTGAGACGCATGGTTCCAATGGCAGAGGAGGCAATTCCGGAAAATTTTAAGGGAACTGAACCCATGATTGCGTTATTATTAGGTGCTGCAAAAAAAGCAAAGCCTAACCCGACAATCACTTGATAACACATTAACAGCCAAATAGGGGTATCATAAGTTAAAAAGCTAAATAAGAAGAGTGCCAGGGCTGTAATGCCCATACCTAAAGAAGCTAAAATCCGTGGTTGAAACCTATCAGAAAGTTTCCCGGTTTGAGGTGTAAATATAGCCATAATAACCGGTTGGGCCAGTAAGATAAAGCCTGCTGTTTTAGCGTCATAGCTTCTGCCTACCTGTAGATAAAGGGAAAGTAAAAAAGCAATGGCAAAAGTTGTACTATAATTTATAAAAGCAGCCAAATTAGAAAAGGTAAAGGTAATGTTTTGCGTGAACAGACTGACCTGGAGGATGGGGTTAGGTGTATTTAACTCTTGTTTTACAAAAAGAAACATAACTAATATTCCCATGATTAAGAAATATTTTCCTCCCGTCCAATGAGACAGGGAAGAAAAACCATACATGAGAATTATTATTCCTATCGTATATAGAAGTGCACCGGGAGTATCAAATTTTTCCTGAGGAGCACCTATCCATTCTGTTTTCAGTTTAGCTTTGATTATATAAATAATTAAAAGACCTGCTAAAAACATCAAGAAGAAGATAAAACGCCAGCCAAAGTACTGGGTAAGTCCTCCTCCAAGCACGGGAGCTAAAGATTGGCCGGTATAAACACAGGCTCCGTTTATACCCAATACTCTTCCTCTTTCTTCCGGTGGAAAAACTGAGGCAAGGATAGCCATACCTGTTGAAAAAATCATGGCTGCCCCGATGCCTTGTAGTATGCGAAAGGCGATTAATGCCTTCATGGACCAGGCTAAACTACACAGAAGAGCAGAAAAGGAAAATAAAGAGATACCATATAAATAAATTTTTCTTCTACCGTTAATATCAGCAAAACGTCCAAAAGGGACTAAAAAAGCTGCGGCTGCCAGAATATATCCGGAGGTAACCCAGCTTAAAAGATAAACACTGGTGTGAAATTCCTGACCGATAGCAGGTAAAGCCAAGTTAAGAGCACTGAGCATAAAAGGGACAAAAAAAGAACCAAGGCTAATGGTAATTTGGCTGTATTTCTTAACGGTAGCGGTAGGTTGGGGCATAGTTTAAGCTTCCTCCAGAATAATTTTAAATTTTTAATTCTATTATAGCACAACATGTTTCTGGAGGAAGCTTCTGGATAAGCATCCCTTATTTAATTTTACGAACAAGTTTTAAATTGGGTCTTGCCTGACTGGGAAAAAAACCTAGTATCTTTAACATGTAAACTGTAACTACGCCGTAAAGGATGAGGCTTAATAACATAGAAATTACATCTCCTAAACTTGATTGCATATCGGGGGGATAATTAAAAACTTTAGAGAAAACTCCAAAGTTAAGTAAAAATATACCTATCCCTATTCCTGCTCCTTTAAACAAGTAGTAGTTTTCATTTAAAATGTAACGAAAGATAAAAGCAATTATCACTCCGAAAAATGCTCCCACAAAAAGAGCCAAGATAAAGCCAAAAGTCCAGTAAATAATATTATTTTCCCAGGTTTTTAAGACCATACCCAAGGCAGTAGCATTATTATCATACTTGGCTAACTTAAGGAATTGCATTAATTCATTGAAGATATATTTGATAATTGCAGCAATTATGCCGGCAATGGAACCCTGTAAAAACTCTTTTTTTCTTTCTAGTTTAAACAATATTTCACCACCTTATCTAAGTTACTAATATTATTAGTAATAACGAAATAATTTATTAGTTATTCTGGCTTTGAAATATGTTGATGAAGTAAGTAAAATTAATTAAGTAAGATTAGTAAATAAGCGGTTGGGGGGATTTTATGGCTAATAAAGGTTTTCAATTGGAAGAGAAAATGGGTGTTCGGTACTATATAATCCCGGCTTTTGAGGAAAAGGGTTCAGTTATCCACGGTTTCAGTACTCGTTATGGTGGTGTCAGCTCTGAACCCTTTGACAGCTTAAATTTAGGTTTTCATACCGGTGATGATTATCATGCTGTACTGGCCAATCGATACCGGTTTTGTCAAGCTTTGGGCTTTAGCCCGGAAAAACTGGTGGCAGGAAAGCAGGTTCATAAGGATAACATTCAAAACGTAGATTTTCTGGATATAGGTAAAGGTGCCTTAGATCAGGATAGTGCCATTCCTGAAACAGATGCTTTAATAACAAATAAACCAGGTATCGGTTTAATTGCTTTTTTCGCCGACTGTGTTCCGTTAATGTTTCTTGACCCTGTAAAAAAGGTCATCGGTATTGCTCATGCAGGGTGGAAAGGCACAGTTTTAAGGATTGGTCAAAAAACTGTGGCTAAAATGAAAGAAGTGTATGGTTGCCAACCGAAAAATATTTTGGCTGCCATCGGTCCTTCAATAGGCCCCTGTCACTACGAGGTAGACAAACCTGTAATTGAGCAATTTCAGAAACAATTTTCTAACTGGGCTCAATTTATGAAAGTTAAAAGTAATGGGAAAGCTCAATTAAATCTATGGGAAGCCAATAGGTTACAGTTGCTGGAGGCGGGAATATCCGACGTGAAGATAACGGTAGCCGAAATTTGTACCTATTGTAATCCGGAACTGCTTTTTTCTTATCGATATAGTGAGGGTAAAACAGGACGCATAGCCGCTTTGATTATGCTTGTCGATTAGGTTGAATAAAATATGTTTCACTGGAAATCTTAATTTTGCATCACAATATTCAGCATAACAATTGTCCAATAAAATTTACCTAATAAGCTTTAGCCTATACTAAGTTTAAGCTTCAACCTAAACCTCAACCTTAATACAAGAAGGAGAGTGCAAATTATATGGAGTACGGTTGTCCTATTTGTAATGGGTTAATGAGTATTGATGAAATATGCCCTTACTGTCAGCAGAACATGAAGGATATGGGAAGGATAGAAGACTTATATACACCTTACAGTCCTTATGAAGAACAGGATGACATACCCATCCTGCAGGAATCAATCAATAGTTGCATTCATTTGTTCTCCTGTCCAGAGTGTATTTATGAAGAACGGGTGATTGTTCCCTTTAAATTGTTTTAAAGCAGGCTATTTTTGGCTTGCTTTTTTATATAGAAACAGAAAAAATATCTACATATCCTGCCAACAGCAGGATTTCTCTTAAATGTTGTCGAAAAAAAGTTAAATAGCAACCTAGTTTAACCAAGGTGTGTAAGAAATGGTTGTTCAGAAAAAAAAGAAAAAAATAAAATACTATCGCTTAATTTTTTTTCTGGTTATATTTTGGTTTTTAGGAAACAGTATTTATAATTTTGTGTTAAATTTAATGGTGCAAACGGAATTAGTTGAACAGGGGGTTATTGAAAAAAAGTTTGCGACAGAAGCTTACGTCTTACGTGATGAAATAGTAATTACTGCTCCGGCAACTGGTCGGGTTAATTTGCTTGTTGAACCCGGACAAAAAGTGCACAAGGACATGCCTATTTTGGAGATACATACTTCCGGAGGAACATCTCTTCAAGCAGGAAGACCGATGGTAGTCCAAGCACCTGTTTCCGGAGTTCTTTCTTGTATTATCGACGGTGGGGAAGAATTATTTAATCCTAGAGAATTTGCGAATTTAGATAGTGAAAAAATTCAGAGCATAAAAGTCAAAGCTATTGACAATACCCAAAGGGATATGGTAGAAAAAGGAAGTAGATATTGTAAAATAATTAATAATTTAGCCAATGTACAGCTTTATTTAGAATTTCCTCTGAATTTATTTACTGAACCCATAAAAAAAGGACAATTGCTCGAATTGGTATTCACTAGATTGGATAAAAGACTTAGTGCACCTATTATTGATTTAAAAGGGATAGGCAATACGGCACAAGTTTTAGTTAATGTTCCTGAAACTTGGTATAGTTTGTTTAATGTGAGAATAGAACCTGTGGAAATTATATTAGAAAAAGGAAATGGTATTTTAATTCCCAAGAAAGCTTTAGTTGAAAGAGAAAACGGAGAAATCGGTGTTTATTGGGTGCGAAAGGGTTTCGTGTTTTGGCAGGAAGTGGACATAATCAGTGAGAATAATGACCGATTCCTGGTCAATGGCCTGGAGCCTTATACAGAGATTATTTTAAATCCTAGTTTAGTTAAGGAAGGACAACATTTATATTAGGAGTGCATAATAAATGAGCATTATAGACAATTATCTGAAAATTAAAGAACAAATCAATATGGCTTTAGATAATTCCCGCGTAAAACCCAGAAATGTTTCGCTTATTGTAGTTACCAAAGGTAGAAGTATTGAGGAAATAAATGAAATAATAAACCAGAAACATTATTTACTGGGTGAGAATAGAGTACAGGAATTGCGTGAAAAATATCCTCAACTACCTTCTCAGGTAGAGTGGCATTTAATTGGGCACTTGCAGAGAAATAAGGTAAAATACATAACTGATAAAGTAAAATTAATTCATTCTTTAGAAAGTTTTTCGTTAGCCCAGGAAATAAATAAACGGATGGAATCTTTACAAAAAACCATGGAATGTTTGGTGCAAGTAAACATTGCCGGCGAAGCCAGCAAATTTGGCTTAAGTAAAGAAGAAACCCTTCCTTTTATTAAAGAGGTTGCAGGAAGTTTACCTTGGGTAAAAATTAAAGGATTAATGAATATTGCCCCGGAGGTGGAGAATCCGGAAGAAGTACGTCCTTATTTCAGGGAAATGTATCAGCTATTTAATCAAATTAAAGAGGCAAATATTCCCAATGTGGAGATGGCAGAATTGTCGATGGGTATGACAAATGATTTTCAGGTAGCGATTGAAGAAGGGGCTACGATGGTTCGGGTAGGAAGTGCAATCTTCGGACCAAGATATTAAGGGAGAAAGGAGGATAAAGAAGATGAAAGTTGTAGATAAATTTTTAGATGTTATGGGTTTTTTAGATAATGATGAAGAGGATGAACAAGAAGAAATTATTCAAAGTCAAGAAGAAAGTCAAACAGAACCCCAATATAAAAGAAAAAAAGGTCAGTTAGTAGCAATTCATAACTATAAAAGTGATAGCGCAAAAGTAGTGGTTGTGGAACCTAAAAATTTTGATGAAGCCCAGGTTATTGCTGATAATTTAAAGAATCATCGTGCGGTTATTGTTAATATGGAAAACATTGAATTAAGTCTTGCGAAAAGAATAATTGATTTTGTAGGTGGCACTGCCTATGCCTTGGATGGGACAATGCAGAAAATCGGACGCAGCATTATTTTGGTTGTGCCTCCTAATATTGATATCGGTGGTGAAATTACCGAGGACTATTTCGAAGATCAGGAAGATGTATTTTCCTGGGTTTCTAAATTTGCCAAGAGAGGAGAAATTTAAAAGTTGAGTTCATATAAATTAGGGTTTATAGGTGCGGGGGCTATGGCCGAGGCAATTATTAACGGTGTATTAACCGCTAATTTGCATTTACCCCAAGACCTTATTGTTTCTGATATTAATCAGGAAAGGTTAAAATTCATTAATAACAAATTTGCCATTGCCACTACTTGTGATAACATTCTGGTTTTTCAGCAGGCTGAAGTAATAATTCTAGCCGTTAAACCGCAGCATTTAAAGGAAGCTTTGGGTGGCTTTCCAAGAGATATTTGCAATAAAACTATTATCTCTATAGCTGCAGGCATTTCCACTAATTTTATCGAAGAATTAGTAGGAAAGGTTCCTGTTATCCGTGTTATGCCTAATAACCCCTCTTTAGTGGGAGCAGGTATGGCTGCGTTATGTAAAGGTAAATATGCTGATGATCAGGATTTGCAGTTAGCTAAGGAAATATTTGCTTCAATAGGTGAAACAGTTATTCTGGCGGAATATTTAATGGATGCAGTTACAGGTTTAAGTGGCAGCGGACCTGCCTTTGTGTATCAATTTATTGAGGCTCTGGCCGATGGAGGAGTTCAGGTAGGTTTACCACGGAATATAGCGTATAAACTTGCTGCTCAGACTGTGGTGGGGGCAGGTTTAATGGTACTAAAAACAGGACTTCATCCCGGTCAATTAAAAGATATGGTAACTTCTCCCGGAGGTACTACAATTCGGGGAATAAACGTTTTAGAAAAGGCCGGATTCAGAGGAACTGTAATGGATGCGGTGGAATCTGCGTATTTAATGAGTAAAAAATTAGGTTCAGAATAATTATGAGGTGTTAGTAATGTTTTTATTAATAGATGCGGTTAGAATTGCCTTTGACATCATGTACTGGCTAATAATTATCCGTGTACTTTTATCTTGGATACGGCATGACCCTTATCAACCGATTTTTCGATTTATTTATGAAGTCACGGAAGTTGTTTTAGGACCTGTCCGTCGTTTCATTCCGCTGCGGACAATGGGAATAGATTTTTCCCCAATTCTTGCCCTTTTACTCTTACAATTAATAGAAACCTTAGTGATAAGTTTATTATATAACATCTTGTTTTAATCAAGTCTATTAGTAGGCGAGTGAGCGAGTGGGCGAGAATTGAACTATCTTCGGTCGGTAGGTTGAGGTTAAAACATTGCTAGCCACTAAAAACCAGCCACTAGCCACTAATAAGTTAAGTCTAAAAGTGGGCGAGATTCTAGTCACTAGTCACCAGTTACTAGTCACTAATTTAAAGGAGCGTTAATTTATTTTTGAAAATGACCGATGAGACTCTGGAATTTCTTACACGTTTAAAAGATAAAGTTAAACTGGTATTACAAAGACATAAAGAACAGGTTACCGACTTTGTTGATCCTTATTTAAAGAGAGTTGCGGAAGAGTATTTAAAAAATCAAGTAGGTATTAATTATGCAAGTTTTGGCGGGGTAGAAAGGGCAGAAAGACAAAGAATCTTAATTTGTCCGGAATATTTACATCCAAGTGTGGAATTGGCCGGAATTAGTATAATTCGTTTAATCGGCAATCTTAACTATGTTTCCGTAAGTCATCGTGACTATTTAGGAGCTTTATTAGGGCAAGGGATTAAAAGGGAAAAGGTCGGAGATATTTATCCAGTTTCAGATGGTTGCGTGGTGATTCTTAGTAGAGAACTGGCTGACTTTTTAATGGTCAATCCCCTAAAGGTTAAAGGAGTTACTTTAAAAGCAACTGAATTACAAGTCGGTGAATGGATACCTGAGAAACCTGAAGGCAAGGTTGTTGCAGTAACTTTATCCTCTCTAAGATTAGACACGGTGGTTGCCCATGGTTTTGGTTTGTCCCGAACTAAAGTAGTAGGTTATATAAAAGGTGGCAAAGTAAAAGTAAACTGGCAGATTATTGAGGATTTGGATTATAAATGTGCGGAAAATGATGTTATATCTTTTCGTGGTAAGGGAAGAATACTTATTTCCGAGATTTGCGGAGAAACAAAGAAAGGCCGCATTAAAGTTAATTTAGTACGGTATAAATAATGGTTTAATTTAAACCATGGATAAACACGGATAAGTCGCCTGGCGGCGAAGGTTAAGGTTTAGGTTAAGTTTCAGTCAATTATTGGGTTTTAAATCTGGATTACTTCACCTGCTTAGCCTTAACCTCAATCTTAATCATACGACCGAAGGCCGTAATACTAGTCACTAAAATATTAGCCACTAAAAACTAGCCACCAGCCACTAATAAAGGGGGTATATCTTTGCTTACACCATTAGATATCCATAATAAAGAGTTTAAACGATCTATAAGAGGTTATGATGCTGATGAGGTGGACGAATTTTTAGATGAGATAATTAAAGATTATGAAAAACTTTATAAGGAAAACTTAAATTTGAAAGAACAGGTAGAAAATTTTCAAGAGAACATTAACCGATATCGTGAACTTGAGGATACTTTACATAATACCCTGATTCTAGCTCAACAAACAGCAGAAGAAGTTAAAAAGAATGCGGAAAAAGAAGCTGAATTAATAATTAAAAATGCCCATCAAAAAGGTGAACAGATAATATTTGATGCACAGCAAAAAATTTTAGATCTCCAGGAGGAATATAGGAGTTTGCAAAAAACGGTACAACAATTTAAAGCTCAATTTAAAGGATTTCTATTAGCCCAATTAGAATTAGTAGAGGATGAAAAAAAAGAATATGTTGAACCCAAGACCGGTGACACTCTGGTTGTAACTAAGGGTAATTAATCACGATATGGCTTGTCAAAAAGCAAATTATTAAGTATTATTTATAAATGTATCTTAAATTTTTTAGCTTAATTAAAGGAGTAAGTTTTTATGAAAACATTAATTTGTTCAGCATTTTCCCTGGAAAGTGAATACATAAAAAACGCCCTTTCTGAACTGCAAACTTTTGAGCAGGAAGGGGACATCTGGTATAGGGGAAAATTTTATACCAAAATTTTATTCCTGGTAGAAGATAGTAATAACATTAAGGACATCGACTCACTATTAGAAACAGTGATTAATAATGAAGGCATTTTTCAAGTTATTACTATTGGGCTGGGGACTTCCTTAAATGAAAAGTTAAGACCGGGGGATGTTTTAATCGAAGATCACCCTGCAGATAGTTGCCAGAGGTTAGTGGATTTATTTCTTAACTCAAATAGCGTAGGGGAGGACGAAAGTGCGTCTTTGAGAATATTTACCGGAAATATTTTTACAGAGACTCCCCAAGAGTTATCTCAAGATACATTAGGCTGCTTAGACCTTGAAGGAGATAACTTGTTTAAATTTTTACAAAATAAGGGTTTACCTACCTTAAACATTAGGGTAATAGTTCCAGAGGCAAAAGAAGAAGTTTTAGAGGATGAAATATATAAAGTAATAGCCCAAAAACTTTTGGTTTTATTAAAGAAGGCTGTGGAACACTTAGGTTGACAATTAGCCTTTTGTATAATACTATAAAAAATAAAAACTATGAACGGAAGAGTACTTTAAAAGATTTGATTTTAGCGAGTCCGGGAGGGTGAAAGCCGGATATCGTCTTTTAAAGGAAAATCATCCGGGAGTTATTAATGCGAACTTTTAGTAGTGTTAGTCGGGTAACCTCCGTTAACAGGTTGTTGAGTGGTGAGATATTTATTTCTCATCATGAGGGTGGTACCACGGGAAGCCTCTCGTCCCTTACGGATGAGGGGGTTTTTTACTTTTGGGATAAATTTTGGGTTAGAAAAAGCTTTGGGGTTAATATTTTTGGTCAGAAACTTATTTTGATTTTTTCAGACTGAGATTTTAAAATCTTATAATCTAACCAAGATGATAGACCAGATAATATTTTTCTGACAAAAAATATTAACTCCTGTGGATAAATCTAACCAGTAAAATAGCTATAATTTTTACATCTACAATATAAAACATGAGGTGAATTGTATGGAGAAATTAGACTATGGAAAAACTTTAAATCTACCTAAAACAGATTTTCCTATGCGGGGTAATTTACCGAAAAAAGAACCGGAAATCTTAAAGTTTTGGGAAGAAAATGATATTTACGAAAAAGTTCAGGAGAAAAATGCAGGCAAACCCAAATTCGTTTTACACGACGGTCCACCCTATGCCAATGGGGATATTCATTTAGGTCATACTTTAAATAAGATTCTTAAAGATATTATTGTTAAATATCACTCTCAAACTAAATATGATGCCCCTTATGTTCCCGGTTGGGATACCCATGGTTTACCTATTGAAGTTCAAGCTATTAAGGATTTGGGGCTTAATCGTCATGAGGTTGATAAGGTTAAATTTCGGGAACAATGCCGAAATTATGCTTTAAAGTATGTAAATATCCAAAGGGAACAGTTTAAAAGATTAGGGGTCAGGGGAGATTGGAAAAATCCTTATTTGACTCTGGCACCTGAATTTGAAGCAATCCAAATAGGCGTTTTTGGAGAAATGGCTAAAAAAGGTTATATTTATAAAGGTTTAAAACCTGTTCATTGGTGTGCTCACTGTGAGACTGCTTTAGCTGAAGCAGAAATTGAGTATCATGATAAGAAATCACCTTCTATTTATGTTAAGTTTCCGGTAAAAGATGCTAAGGGATTGTTTGAAGAGGAAGACAGTTTTGTTGTTATCTGGACTACAACTCCCTGGACTCTACCGGCTAACCTGGC
>DGEF01000098.1:0-400 GCA_002385805.1 Peptococcaceae bacterium UBA3933 | reverse complement strand
ATCAAGTTTTGCAAGAATTCAAAGGAAGAGAATTAGAAGGTCTTCTCTGTCGTCATCCTTTTATGGATAGAGATTCAGTGGTTATTCTAGGTGAACATGTAACTTTAGAACAAGGTACCGGTTGTGTGCATACAGCTCCCGGTCATGGGGTAGAAGACTTTGAGATAGGTAAAGTTTATAATTTAGATGTTCTCTCACCTGTTGATAATAGAGGAATTTTTACTGAAGAAGCCGGTAAATTTTCCGGTAATATGATTTTTGATGCCAATAAATTGATTGTAGAGGAATTAGATAAATCAGGATTATTATTAAATCTAGGTTTCATTAATCACCAATACCCCTTCTGTTGGAGATGTAAAAATCCCACTTTCTTCAGAGCTACTGAACAGTGGTTTGCTTC
>DGEF01000012.1 GCA_002385805.1 Peptococcaceae bacterium UBA3933 | reverse complement strand
ATGGAAAACGAAGAAGGTGTTTGTTGTATAGCTGCCCCTATCAGAAATTACCAGGGGAAAATAGTTGCTGCGGTGAGCATTTCCGGACCTATCCAGAGAATCACAAATGAAGTAATAGAAAATTTATTAAAACCTGCTCTATTGACGACTGTAAACGATATTTCCAAGGCTCTGGGCTTTAAAGAACTGGCATAGTTTTTCTTTTCAGGGGGAAACTAAAGGATAAGTCAACTAAAAGGAGGCTAATGCCGGATGAGTGGAGAAAAGCCTAACACTATAGAGACTGAGACCAGAATAAAAAGCAATACTTTTGTACCGACGGAAGAAGGTTCGGCTACCTTGGAAAGTCTAGATGGGGAAGGTATCACCGCCAAGTATGAACAAGGGCAAACTAAGTATACGGAAGGTTTTCGCGGAGCACCCTGGAGTCGGGAAGACAGTCTAAAGTTTATGTGTGACGAAGTAGGGGTAAATATGGATAATTTAATTTCAGGGATTGAAAAGGACAAATCAGATATGGAAATGGCTCAAGAGCTTGGTGTTTCTGTAAAAACCGTCAAGGCATTAAAGGAACGCTTTTTCAGTCATGGCTTACAATCTATAGAGGGTCAAGATTAAAAACTTGGGAATATCAGTGTGGCGAAGTCAAGAGAATTTTGCCTCCCTCTTTTTGGGGAGGCATTTTTATTTTGGTTGCCTGTGGCAAATTTTGATTTTTGCAGTAATTGGCAAAGCCTATCTCCTAAAAAAAGTTGCCCCTTTACCGAATAAATATAAAGACATCAAGAGTAAACAAGATTAGGAGGTAGTTTTGGTCATGAAAAAGTTTCAAGTAGTTATTTTAGCTTTACTGGTCTTATTAATGGCTACCACCGGAACGGGCTGGGCTAACGTTTCCGGAGAAAGTCAGTTAGAAAAAGAAATGCTGGATTTAGTCAATGCAGAAAGGGCTAAAGTAGGTTTAGAACCATTGATAATGAATGACGACTTAGTCCAATTGGCTAGAATGAAATCCCAAGACATGATTGACAAAAATTATTTCTCCCATACTTCACCAACCTATGGTGATCCTTTTACCATGATGAAAAATTACGGGATTAAATACCTGGCAGCAGGTGAAAACTTAGCCGGTAATTCAAGTATACCAGGTGCTCATCAGTCTCTTATGAATTCTCCCGGTCATCGGGCAAATATTTTAAATCCTGATTTTACTCATATTGGCATTGGTGTAGTAAAAGGTGGACCTTACGGGATGATGATCACCCAGATGTTTATTAAAGCTGACGGAGATCTTACCAACAATAAAAATATCCCCGAAAAAATGCCAGAAGAAAACAATAAACCTGAAGAAAATAATAAACCAAAGGAAGAAAATAATCAGGAAAAACACGTTCCAGGGAAAGAAAATCATGGGAAAAGCCATGAAAAAATTATAATTATCTTAAATAACAAGAAAATAGAATTTGACGTTGAACCTTTTATTAATAAAGCCAACAGAGTAATGGTTCCTCTTAGATTTATTTCCGAAGAAATGAAATATGATGTTGACTGGGATGGTAATCAACAGGAGGTTTGTGTCAAAAATTCCGACAAAAAAATTTCCCTTTGGATTGGGAAACCAAACATAAGAATTAACGGTTTAACTTTAATTAATGACTGTTCTCCAGAATTACATAATAACCGGACAATGGTACCCTTAAGACTAATTGCGGAATTAATGGATGCTAATGTAGTTTGGGATTCTCAATTAAGAGAAGTAAGAATTAGCAAGTAAGAAAAAATAAGTTTGGCGGTAGGAGATGTTTTCCTGCCGCTTTTTTTGTGAAACTAGCCAGATAAGGATATTAAAGGTATAATTTACTTTAGGGTTAATATCTTTGGTCAGAAATATCTTTTTAGTATTTAGGCCGATAAAAAATAAATATCTGACAAGTAATGTGGCCCGGGAGCTCATTCTGACTAAAAAGCTTACTTGTAAGAGAAATCTGACAAAAGATACTTTTGATAAGATAAGTCTGACCCTAAATATATCTTTTAAGAAAAGTCTTAACCTAAACCTCAACCTTAACCTTAAATAAAGGGGGAGAAATATATGAAAAAACTTTACCGTTCTACCAAGGACAAAAAGATAATGGGTGTTTGTGGTGGTTTAGGACAATATTTTGGTATGGATCCGACTATTATCAGGTTAGCCTGGGTAATCTTATCTGTAGCTTTTACTTTTATAGTAGGCGGAATTTTAATTTATTTTGTTTGTGGCTTGATAATTCCTCGACAGCCTGATTATATCGATATAACGGTGGTTAATGAGGTAGACGATTAAATGAAACCCGCTATTATAGTTTTGGGCCATGGTAGCCGGAGAGAAGATGCTAATGAGGAAATCAGGGAAATAGCCGGAAAGTTGGCGGCAAGGGATAAGGAGAGTTTATACCAGGTAGCCTTTTTCCAATTTGGGGAGCCTTCCCTTGGGGAGGCTTTAAAATTACTGGTTGAAAGTGGGGTAAATAAAATAATCGTTTTGCCTTTATTTTTAACGGTAGGCAGCCATATTCACCAGGGTATACCTGAAATCATCTCCAGGTTTCAAAAAGACTATCCCGGACTTAATATTTCTCTGGCTAGACATTTAGGAGCCGACCCGCTCATTATCCGGTTATTGGAAGAAAGAATAAAAGAAGTTACAGAAAGAAGTTGCAAAAATAAATAATTATATGCAGAATCAATAAAAATATGCAAACTTTGTTTAAAAAAATATTTAGTGGGTAAAGATAGTAGGAAAAGGCATAACCCCATAACAATAACTGTAAAAATCCCCGTTTTTAACGGGGATTTTTACTTTTGCTCATAAATTTTTTCCTCATAAACTTCTTGGCAATTGGGACAGTAACTGATTTGGTAACTTAAACCGTCTTCTTCCGTTGTTTTTAATCTTTTTTCTAAAGGGACTTCGCAATTTAAACAGAGGGGTGGAATAAACTTATGCAGATTCATGGTCTCACCTTCAAAAATAATTTACTATTATTCTTTTACTTTTTATAAATTTAATGCTCAACACATATGTATAATCTTAAGTATTTATTATCCTTTATTTAAGTCGGTCTTTTTAGACGCAAAACCACTTTTGTCAAAATAGTAAGATTAGCATATCATGTTTCTGAAAATTGAAAAAGAAAGGGGAGTCTTGAATGAAACTGGAAGATGTTCGGCACCGTTTAGCAAAACACCCGGAAAAACAGTATAAACGACGTCCTTTAACAAGTATAAAACAAATTGCCATTCATCACTCTGGCACCCGGGAAGGTGATGCTTTTAGTTTTGCTCGTTATCACGTTCATGAAAACGACTGGCCGGGGATTGGCTACCATTATGTTATCCTAAAAGACGGTACTATTCAATGGACTAATGATTTGGAAGTTATCAGCTACCATGTACAAAATCATAATCCTTCAGCGGTAGGGATTTGTTTGGTAGGTGATTTTCGAAAAGAGATTATAAATACTAATCAAAAGGATTCATTACGGAGTTTGTGTGAATTTTTGCTGGTAAAACTGTCCTTGAGTCCTTTAAATATTCTAGGACATAATGAGTTACTCCAAGGCAAAACTGAGTGTCCGGCTTTAAATATGAATGAATTAAGGCAGTATTTAACTCAAAATTATGTGGAAATTTATTTAGAAAATAAAAAAATGGATGTTTCCGGTATTATTAAAGAAGGAATTACTTTTGTAGCATTACGGCCTTTTGCCGAACAATTAGGTTATCAAGTTTTTTGGGACGGAGAAAAAAGGAGAATTTATCTAACCAAAAAGTAAAACTAAACAAAATTCCAACCAAAATCTGACCAAAAATTTTAACCCCAGAGCAAAAGCCAGACCAAAGCCATTATCTTAAAAGCATAATCTGACAAATAATTTTAACCTCATAGTAATAATCTGGTCCAAAATATTAACCTCAAAGAAAAGTTCTGACCGGCTCTTTTCACCCAAAGAAAACAATCTCAAAGCTATTTTTATAGTAGCAATTAGGAAACATAATGAAAGGATTAAAGGAGTTTTCACTTAAAAAATCTAATATTTAAGAATTGCAGTCAATATTTAAAACTGTAGAGCCGGGAATGTGATAAATGGTGCAAACTCCCTTGTCAATCCCGGTAATGCTTGGGTAAAATTAAAACAAGGTATTACTGGGATTTTTTTTAAGGGAAGTGAGTCTATGATTAAATTTTTTTCATCTGTAAAACTGGCTGTGGTTTTAATTGCTTCACTGATTATAGCTTCAATATTTGCAACTCTTTATCCGAAAGTTAATGTTTTCAGTTCTTTTTGGTTTAGAGGTCTGTTGCTTTTATTTACCTTAAATTTAGCTGTTTGTACCTTTAAAAGGTTGCCGGCTGTCTGGCATAAAATCTTTCGAAAAGGCGAATTAACCCCTTTTATACTTGCTAATTCTGAATATATAAAAATCGAAGATTCTTCAAACTGTGCAGAAAAGCTTTTAGAGCATTTTAAAGGGAAAGGTTATCGAATCCAAACAAAAGAGGAAAACGGACAACTGTTTATTCAAGCTGAGAAAGGTTTTTTAAATTTAATTGCCCCTCACCTTCTTCATTTTGCTTTAATTGTGGTGCTTATCGGTGCTTTTTTAGGTTCTTTTGGGACAAAAGGCGAAGTAAGGGGGTATGTAGGGCAGACGGTCCCTGTTTCCAATGAACCTGCCATGACTGTGAAAATTAATGATTTTGAAACATTATACGATGAAGACGGTGCCATAGATAATTGGGTTTCTCACCTTACTTTGTATGTTAATAACGAAGAAGTTAAAACAGGGACAACTCGTGTTAATCATCCTTTTAAATATAAAGGAACGGTGTTTTACCAGAGTTCCTATGGCTATACTCATGTGGTAGAACTTGTGGGAGAGTATAATGATACATTTGCTTTGCCTGACCAGAAAGTGTTTAAAATCGGGGATATCCCCTTCAACATAAACCAGGTTAGAGATGGAGCATTGCTTAAAATTTTCCGGGGCCATGAGATTGTAGACAGTATTCTTTTAGCTCCTGGTGATAAGTTTACTTTTCCCAATGGGACGACCTTGACTTATCTAGAATTGATTCCATTTACCATTTTAAGTGTAAAAAAAGACCCGGGGACACCTGTAGTAATGCTGGGATTTGTATTGGTCACCATTGCATCTACTCTCTTTTGGACCGGTCGTTACCAAGAAATAAAGGTTATTCTGGATAGCGGTGAAAATGCTTTATACTACAGGGTGAACTGTAAGAATAAAACTGCGGTGGCGGAAATCAGTAATGAAGTAATTAAAAAGGTAAAGGGGGAATAGGCCCATGGAAAGTTTGCAAACTCCTTTAATGCTGGTTACTTTGCTTTGTTATGTATCGGCTTTTGGCTTATTAATATACGTTTTCTATTCCCCTCGGGAAAAAGTACGAAAAATTGCACGGGGTATTAATCTCTTAGGTTTTGGCCTTACTACCTTGCTGTTAGGAATAAGGACTGTTCTCATAGCCGGGCTTCCTTTAACAAATACCTATGAGTTTGGTTTATGTTTTGCCTGGGCTATCTCCCTTATTTTTATAATCATTGATTACCGACATAATTTGACTGCTGCCGGCTTATTTGTTTTACCGTTGATTATTGGGCTCATGGCATGGTTAATTACCTTGGACAACTCTGTAAGGCCCCTTATGCCTGCTCTTAGAAGTCCCTGGCTGGTTATCCACGTTTTGACGGCAGTCATTGCTTACGGTGCCTTTGCCCTTTCTTTTGTTTTGGCAATAATGTACTTGCTTAAAGAAAAACAAAACAGCATGGGAACAGAAAGCAAATGGGCGAGAGCTTTACCTTCTCTTGATTTATTGGATGACCTTTCTTACAAACTGGTTTTTGTCGGTCTTCCTTTTTTAACCATTATGCTGGTAACAGGTGCGGTTTGGGCTGAATATTCCTGGGGTTCTTATTGGAGTTGGGACCCTAAAGAAACCTGGGCGTTAATAACCTGGTTTATCTATTCAGTTTATCTCCATGTACGATTTATGGTGGGCTGGAAAGGCAAAAAAGCAGCTTATCTATCAATATTAGGTTTTGGAGCAGTAATGTTTACTTTTATTGGTGTAACCTACCTGTTGCCGGGTCTTCATAGTTATGTATAATGCACTGGGTTGGTGAGAGGAGGTGAGGCTAGATGGATCATAGCGATGCAACCCTTAAGGATTTTTTGCTTCAGAATAAAGATAATATTTTAGAAAAGTGGTTTAAACTTGTTTTGCAAGAATATCCAGCTGAAACTACCAGGTTTTGGGGAAACTTACAAAATATTTTTACAAATCCGGTAGGAAATAGTTTTTATGAAGGGCTTCAAGGTGTTTATGAAGAACTTCTCCAGGAGAAAACCACTGATAATTTAAGTCTTTATCTGGACAAAATTATCCGCATTAAAGCTGTTCAGGATCTGTCCCCCTCCCAAGCCCTATATTTTTTGCTTTTATTAAAAGGTCTTGTCCGTGAAGAAGTTTCTGTGGGTAAAAACCGGGTGCGAATATCAGTCCGGGATTTACTGGCTTTTGAGACCAGAGTAGATGAAGCTATGCTTTTAGCTTTTAATATCTATATGCAGTGCAGGGAAAAAATTTATCAACTGCGTGTAAGTGAATTAAGAAAAAGGTGCGATTTACTGGAACGTGTGAATATGGCTAATGAAGGCTAAATTAAAAAATTTAAAGTAAAGAGGGTGTTATTATGGCTAAACTTCCCAAACCAGAAGAACTTGCCGTCATAAATTACCAGCCCCCAAAAACCCACTGGATGGATACTCCTGTAGATTTTCGCCCGGGAACCTGGATTTATGCCGGCAAACCCGAGAGTCTAAAAACTGTCGGACTACCAAATCCTAGAAACTGGTCACCTGAAGACGAGGACTGGAAACTTCCCGAAAACTGGAAAGAGATTCTTTTAGAGGGGTTACGGGATCGGTTAGACAGGTTCCGTTCTTTACGTGTTTTTATGGATATCTGTGTTCGCTGTGGAGCCTGTGCCGACAAATGTCATTTTTACTTAGGTTCCGGTGACCCTAAAAACATGCCTGTTTTAAGGGCGGAACTATTACGTTCTGTTTACCGTAAGGATTTTACCACAGCCGGGAAAATTCTGGGGAGATTGGCAGGTGCCCGGGAACTGACTTATGATGTTGTCAAAGAGTGGTTCTATTACTTCTATCAGTGTACAGAGTGTCGCCGGTGTTCTGTTTTCTGTCCCTACGGCATAGATACAGCCGAAATCACTATGATCGGTCGCGAACTCTTGAACCTGATAGGCGTCAATGTGGACTGGGTTGTTACTCCTGTTGCCAACTGTTACATGAAAGGAAACCACTTAGGTATTCAGCCTCATGGTTTAGTAGACTCTTTTGAGTTTTTACAGGAAAATATCTATGATATTACCGGTATTAATATTGATCTTTCCTTTAACCGTAAAGGTGCGGAAATTCTTTATGTGCCACCTTCCGGTGACGTTTTTGCGGATCCGGGAACTTTTAGTCTGATGGGTCAACTAATGCTCTTCCACGAAATAGGGCTGGATTATACTTTGAGCACCTATGCTTCGGAAGGCGGAAACTTTGGTCTTTTCACTTCCAATGAAATGATGAAAAGACTTAATGCCAAAATCTATGCTGAAGCTAAAAGATTAGGCGTTAAGTGGATTTTAGGCGGAGAATGCGGTCACATGTGGCGGGTTATTCACCAGTATATGGATACCATGAACGGTCCTGCTGATTTCTTAGAAGTACCTAAATCTCCTATTACCGGTACCGTATTTGAACACGCTAAATCCACGAAGATGATCCATGTTGTAGAATTTACCGCAGATTTAATCAAACATAACAAGATCAAACTGGATCCCAGCCGTAATGCTGGCCTTAAAGTAACTTTCCACGATTCCTGCAACCCTTCCAGGGCAATGGGATTATTAGAAGAACCAAGATACATTCTGAAACATGTCTGTGATTTCTATGAAATGCCAGAAGAAACTATTAAGGAAAAAACCTTCTGTTGCGGCGGAGGGGCAGGTCTTGGTTCTGATGAGAACATGGAAATGCGGATGCGGGGCGGTTTACCAAGAGCCAATGCTGTTAAATATGTTAAAGAGAAATATGGGGTTAATATGCTTGCTTGTGTTTGTGCAATCGACCGGGCAACCTTACCGCCTTTAATGGAATACTGGGTACCCGGTGTTCAGGTTTGCGGTCTTCATGAATTAGTAGGTAATGCTCTGGTTATGAAAGGGGAAAAGGAGAGAACCGAAAATCTCCGTTTTGAACCCTTAGGAACGGAGGATGATGACTAATGAAAAACCGTAATGTTATTATCGGTTTGGCTATATTTGTTGTTTTAATCACCATTCCTTTCTGGTATGGTGCAGGGAAAGAGTCTAAGGCCCCTGAGTTAAGTCTGGATACACCTGCTATTCAGGCTTTGGATGAGAAAAAATGCATTGAAGACACTGAATTTATGCGTTCTAATCATATGGAGTTATTAAATGACTGGAAGGTCCAGGTTGTGCGGGAAGGTAATAGAATATATGTGGCCGAAGACGGTAAGGAATATTTAATGAGTTTGCAGAATACCTGTTTAGAGTGTCATTCCAATAAAGAAGAATTCTGTGATGCCTGTCATGATTATTCCGGGGTAGAACCTAACTGCTGGACCTGTCATGTTGAGCCAGAGGAGGTAAAATGATGGATATTTCAAGAAGGAAATTTTTAAAGGTTGGTGGAGCGAGTATCCTAGCCTTAGGTGCGCTGCCTTTACGAAATGTCTTAGCCGGCACACCGGGTTCTTATAAACCTGACAGTAAAGCCAAAAAAGCCAAAAACTGGGCTATGGTTATAGACGTGAATAAGTTGGAAGATGATTTGGAAGCTTGTATCGCTGCCTGTCATAAGATTCATAATGTTCCTGATATTGGAAATCCCAAGGAAGAAATTAAATGGGCCTGGATTGATACTTATGAACATTTATTTTTAGATAATAAACATGATTATCTGGATGAAGAAATGAAAAATAAAAAATTCCTGGCTCTTTGTAACCATTGTGAAAATGCAGCCTGTGTTCGGGTATGTCCCACCAAGGCAACCTTTAAAAATGCAGAAGGCATAGTCATGATGGATTTCCACCGCTGCATAGGCTGTCGCTATTGTATAGCTGCTTGTCCTTACGGTGCGCGCAGTTTTAACTTTAGAGATCCCCGTCCTTATATTGAAGAAATTAATCCGGAGTTCCCCACCAGGATGAAAGGCGTTGTGGAAAAATGTAATTTCTGTGCAGAAAGACTCGCTGTTGGTTTACAACCTGCTTGTGTAGAGGCTAGCAAAAACGGGGGAATTATTTTTGGTGATTTAGATGACCCCAATTCCGAAGTAAGAAAAGCGCTGGCTGCCCATCATACCATACAGCGGAAAACAAACCTAGGTACGCAGCCTAAAGTCTTTTATATTGTATAAGGAGGGGTAGGATATGCTGGAAAAGGCTTTAATAAAAGAGAGGAATAATAGTTTCTACGGTTGGCTGTTTTTCCTGCTGGTTTTAATAGGCATAGGAATGGGTGCCTATATTTATCAGTTAATTGAAGGGTTAACTGTTACCGGAATGAGTCGGGATATTTCCTGGGGGTTATATATCGGACAATTTACCTTCTTTGTGGGAGTGGCCGCTTCTGCAGTAATGCTGGTTTTACCTTACTACCTGCATAATGTGAAAGAATTTGGTCGGATTACAGTTGTCGGTGAGTTTTTAGCTATTGGTTCGGTTATTATGTGTATGCTCTTTATCCTAGTGGATATGGGTATGCCTATGCGTGTTTTAAATATGATTTTGCATCCTACACCCACCTCTCCTATGTTCTGGGATATGGTGGTGTTATCCGGTTACTTGCTTTTGAATTTATTTATCGGTTGGAATGTTTTAGAGGCGGAAAGTAAAGGTGTTCACCCGCCTAAATGGGTTAAAGTTCTAATTTACATTTCTATTCCTTGGGCGGTGAGCATTCATACTGTAACGGCTTTCTTATATTCAGGTTTGCCCGGTAGACACTATTGGTTAACCGCATTAATCGCACCTAAATTTTTGGCTTCTGCTTTTGCTACCGGTCCTGCTCTGTTAATAATTATTTGTTTCCTTTTAAAGAAATTTGCCGGGTTTGATGCAGGCAAAGAAGCTATTCGTAAGTTGTCTCTAATAGTTACCTATTCTATGTGTATTACCATTTTTATGGTAGCTGTCGAGTTCTTTACAGCTTTCTATAGCCAGGTACCTGGGCACATGGCCACATTACAGTATCTATTTGCTGGCTTGCATGGTCATAGTGGATTTGTTCCTTTTATGTGGGTATTTGCTATTTTATCTGTAGTAGCTTTGGTTCTTTTAATTCCCAAAAAGACCAGAGAAAAAGAAAGTACTTTGCTTATAGGCTGTATTTCAGTTTTCATTTCCATGTGGATTGAAAAAGGTTTAAGTTTTGTTATAGGTGGTTTAGTAGAAAATCCCTTGGGTAGAATTACCGAATATACTCCCGGTTTAGCCGAAATCTTAATTATTGTTGGAATTTGGGCTATTGGAGCTTTTATCGTCAGCGTACTTTATAAAATAGTTGTTTCGGTTAAGAGAGAGACCGATGTATATTCTGCTAATACCATCCAAATATCTACACGAAATGAGGGATTATAATGGGTCTTGGGTTTTCTTTTCTCATCGCTTGTGCACTCATTTTGGGTGTATTGTTGGGTGTAGAGGTTCTGGGATTAAATTATCTCTTTGCGGTAATCATTCCCTATTTAGCCTTTGGAGTGTTTTTCTTCGGGTTTATTGCCAAGATTCTTAAATGGGCCCGTTCCCCTGTTCCTTTCAGGATACCTACTACATGTGGCCAACAAAAGTCCTTACCCTGGATTAAACAGAACAAAATAGATAACCCTTCTTCCAAGGCCGGTGTAGTAGCAAGAATGGCTTTAGAAGTACTGCTTTTCCGTTCCCTTTTCAAAAACACAAAAGCTGACCTTCATGAAGGTGGAAAATTAACTTATCAGTGGGAAAAGTGGTTATGGTTATTTGGCTTAATTTTCCATTGGTCCTTTTTCCTGGTTATAGTTAGGCATTTACGCTTTTTCTTAGACCCGGTACCTGGTTTTATCAGGATACTGGAAAATGTAGACGGTTTCTTCCATGTAGATTTACAGGCTCTCTATCTTACCGGTTTCGGTCTTTTATTAGCTGTTACTTTCCTGTTCTTACGGAGAGTGGTTATTCCTCAGGTTCGTTATGTATCCTTAGCAGCTGATTATTTTCCTTTATTTGTACTTTTCACTATAGCCGCTACGGGGATTTTGATGAGATATTTCTCCAGAGTGGACGTAGTTGCTATTAAGGAATTGGCTATGGGTTTAGTTACCTTTAGTCCCACTGTTCCTGAAGGAATAAGCGTTTTGTTCTATATCCATATTTTCATGGTTAGTACACTCTTGGCTTATTTCCCCTTTAGTAAGCTAATGCATATGGGTGGTATCTTTATGAGTCCTACCCGGAACATGGCTAATAATAACCGGGCCGAAAGACATATTAACCCCTGGAACCCGGTTGTAGAAGTTCACACCTATGAAGCTTATGAAGACGAATTTAGAGAAAAAATGGCCGCTGTTGGGTTACCGTTAGAGAAAGAGCTCAGTAAAGACGAAGCGGCTGCTACCAAAGCCTAAAAAAAGTCGCCGAGGGGCGACTTTTTTTTAGTGGCTAGTTTTTAGTGGCTAGTGGCTGGTATTACGACCTTCGGTAGATAAACGACCTACGGTCCTCTTTCTTATACTGAAAACCTGCATGTCAGAGGTCTCGCTCACTATTAGACTCACTTATTGTTCACTGACCTTTCGGAAATACAAATACGAATAAACACCGGTAATAATCATCGGGAGAAAAAGAGCCAGCATTAGAATGATGAAGCGAAGGGTGCTTTCGGTTAATAAGACACCGATTAAACCTACTACACCGCCGGCAACCATTAATTTAGAACCTACCAGGTGAGTTTTACGCCAAACATCTTCATTGGCCAGGGTCCAAGGTAACCTAAAGCCAACAAAATAATTATGGCGAATTCGCCCCATGATATTGCCTAAGGCGATGAAAAGTATTGCTACTCCGGCGGCTATCCATAAACCTACATCAATCTGGTAGCCTAAAGCCGCCATTATTGTCAAACAGTAAAGGGCTCCAAAGAAAATGTGCATCAGATAGCGCAGGTAACGGTACGTTGAAGAAAATTTCTCATAGTTTTTTTTCTTGGGATCTATATAAGGTGTAACAAGAAGCAAGATATACATTCCTAAATTAATGGCTGGCAGACCAAAGGCACCAAATTCACGGGAACTATAACCATCAACTTCTCCATGTACATTCCAATGTGTAGGAACCTGCTCCGGAAAATGGGGATAAACATAAATGCCGATAAGGAAGGGTATTATTAATAATATAAGAAATGTCCATTCTTTTTTAATGAAATTATTCATTATTTACCTCCTTTATATCCACTAAGTTAAGAAAAAAACCTAATAATTCCTGAAATACGGTAGTGTTCAAAGAATAGACAATATTTTGTCCCTGTCTTTCATCAATGACTAAGTGGGCTTGTTTTAAAAGATTTAAATGGTGACTTATGCTAGGTTTAGAAATATTAAAAAAATCAGCAATTTCACCGGCAGTCATATCTTTTTCCCTTAGTAAGCTTAGTATTTTCCTTCGATTACTATCGGCCAGAGCTTTAAATACGAGATTTTGATTAAACAAAAATTCACCCCCGACAATTAAATAATTAGATAAATATCTAAATATCTAATACTATTATACCTTGTGAGTGTTCTGTATGTAAATACCCCGAGTTTAATTTTTTTCCTCGGGGCCGGCATCAGCGGCTGAAGTTTCAGGGAAAAAATCTATATAAGCAATAGGG
>DGEF01000010.1:5939-11252 GCA_002385805.1 Peptococcaceae bacterium UBA3933 | reverse complement strand
TGGTGGCTAGTGACTTGTAAATTAGTGACTAGTGACTACAATTATTAACCATGGATGCACACGGATTTTGAGTTAATTTTTGGGACAGCTTTTTTATTTCGGATGCATCAGGCGATATGCCCCAAAGTAAGATGTAGACCCAAAACATTAACCCTAGAGTAATAATGCCGTCATGCATTTTAACCAGTGAGTCGTAATGCTGTCATGCAGAATAGCCCGGTATCCGTAATGCCGTCCCAAAAGCTTAACCCCAAAGATGTCATGCCGTCATGCAGTATTACCCAAAAGCCATAATGCTGACATGCAGTATAACCTAAAAGCTGGTTTAATGACTAGTTTGCTCCTCCTGAGAACATATTATTCCACTTTAATAACCATAATTAATGGATAAACTATGTTTGAGATTATTGTAAAAAAAGACCTGTTTTGTTATACTAACTATGATTTTTAATTTAGGAGGCGTGGTTAAATGAAAATTACCAAAGATATGAGTATAACTGAAGTTGTCCAAAAATACCCCCAAACAGCAGAAGTATTTATGAGTTTTGGTATGGGATGCCTGGGTTGTGCTGCTGCACGTTTTGAAAACATTGAACAAGGTGCGACTGTTCACGGTATTGATGTTAATGCTTTAATTGACGCTTTAAATAAAGCCGTTGGTGAATAAGAAAAGACCTGCAATTAGCAGGTCCTTTTTTATTAAGCAGTTACTTTTGACTCTGGAGAAATGCTTATATCATTTTCACTGGCAGCTACAACTACACAACAGGAAGTATCACCGGTAACGTTAACACAAGTACGAGCCATATCCAGAATCCGGTCAATACCCGCAACTAAGGCTACCCCTTCTAAAGGTAAATTGACAGCAGTTAGAGTCATAGTTAACATAATTAAACCGGCACCGGGTACACCGGCAGCTCCAATTGAGGCCAGAGTACCTACAAGGACAATGGTTAGCTGTTGGGAAAAACTCAAATCTAAACCATACACTTGAGCTACGAATAAAGCACAAACTCCCATGTAAACCGCCGTACCGTCCATGTTAACCGTAGCACCCAATGGTAAACAGAAACTAGATATTTCTTTGGAAATACCTAAGTTTTCTTCTACACACTTAATAGTTACCGGTAATGTACCGGAACTGCTGCAAGTTGTAAAAGCAACCAGTGCTGCAGGTGCGATACCTTTATAGTAGGTTAAAGGATTCATTTTACCCAAGAATTTCACGGCAGATGAATAGACAACTGCGGCATGTAAAAAGCAGCCCAGATATACAGCTAAAATTACCATGGCCAATGGTGCTAAAACGTCTAACCCGTGTTTTGCTACAACGGGAACTATTAAGCCGAAAACACCGATAGGAGCATAGGCCATAACAATCCCGGTAATTTTATACATTACTTCTGCTAAACCGTCAAAAAAGTCTTTGACAGGGTTTGCTCGTTCACCAACCAGAGTAATAGCAATCCCTAGGAATAAGGCAAAGGCAATAATTTGTAACATGGAAGCATTAACCATTGCACCTACAGGGTTTTCAGGAATGATATCCAAAAGAACGGCGGCAATAGGAGGTGCTTCTCTACCCTCATATGTAGCATCTACAGGAATATCCAGCCCTGCGCCCGGTTGCAATATATTGGCCATAACTAAACCTACAACAACTGCAAAAGCACTGGTCAGTAAATAATAGGCCATTGTTTTACCGCCAATGCGCCCCAGCTTTTTAACATCACCCACGCTGGCCGCACCTACAACCAAAGAAGCAAGAACTAAAGGTACGATGATCATTTTAATTAAGCGTAAGAATAAGTCCCCAAAAGGTTTAATAAAGGTTGTAGCAAAGTCCAAGGGAGTAAATAAACCAACAATAACACCCAAAATAAGCCCGATTAAAATTTTAGTCGCTAAACTTAGCTTCTTCACTGTGTGAACCTCCTTTAATAATAGTTATTATTTTATTATTCTATTCTTTTGGAATATAGTACAATTCCAAAAGAAAATTGTACCAATTTTTACTTATCTAATCTTTCCAAAGGTTTAGAATATTAATTTATGATTACACTAGTCCGCCTAGTAAAATTCATTTTGCTAATTAGTTATAAATTTCACTTATATTATTACATAAAAAAAATTTTTGTAAAGTATTAAATTTTAATCCCCCCCTCTCCTTAGAACTGCAAGACACCCCCTAATGCAAGACACCCCCTTTTCTAAAACTTTTTTCAACTTAAAAAATTCTCCATTGTCTTGAAAATTCCTGCTTATATTAAAAAAAAAGAGCAAACGTAGTAAAAAAGTTTGCTCTGAGAAATTCTTCATTTTGAAAAGACTTAAAAATTTTTATTTTTTATAAAATGTGCTTTCATTAAAATCAACAACAATCGTTTCTAAACCCCGTTCTTTAACATAATCCACTCCTGCAGCAGTGGTAATTATATGTGTTCCGCTGCCACAGACATAACCGTTATACATAACCACTTTGCCGTTAGCAAGGCTCATAAAAGGTTTTTGCCTTTCAAAGTCCAACACGGTAATATCTGCATCAGCACCGAGAGTAAAATGCCCTTTATTCTTTAAACCGAGAATTTGGGCCGGATTATAACTGGCTTTTAATACAAACTCTTTCATTGTTAGAGCTTGTAATTTAACTAAGGCTAAACCCATTTCTACGGTAACATTCCGGGGGATCCCCCCGCCGTCGGTACTGATACAATCTACCACAAATTTACCATCATCTCTTTTAGCTGTAGCTAGTCTTATCCGTGGTTCAGCATAGTTTACGGCAAAACTTACCGTACAGTCAGTATCACGGGAACGCCAGAATTTCACTGCTTCTTCACCGATGGCTAAAATCACTCTGCCCCCGGATTCTAGGTTAATCTGGGCCCAACCTGCCATAATGGCTTCTTCCAGGCCTTTTTCAGTAGCCGGAAACCCACCCACTTCTAAACATTTTTTGGTAACATTGCTTTGGGGAATACCGTCAACACACTCTGCACTAGTTCCGTTTACAGGAGAAAGATAAGCCTCACTGCTAATATTTGGATTCTCCTTTAAAGCCTGAATAGCCTCTTCGGTTTCCTCTAAATAAGACCGTACTTGACCACGGCAATAAGCGTTGATGTGTGCAAGATGCAAGGATTTGCCTTGAGCTAATCTAATTGCTTCCGCAAAACCTTTGATATTAGAACCATTTTCAGTTGTCCCGGCGTGAAAAGCAACATAGGCTTTATTTTTATTAGCTATCTCTATGGCTTTGACAGTAGCTTCCGGAGTTAAAGGATAATGACCACCCAAAAGTTTAAAACCTATTGCACCTTTCGCTAAAAGCTCAGCTAGCAAAGTTTCTAATTCACCTTCACTGGGATTGGTGTCTGTAACGGTGTGGCCCGGTCGTACATAATTAATACAAGCTAAGTTTAAGCCTACACCATAATCCCTGGCAATATCCAACACACTATCAATGGGACCGGACATATCTAAAGCGGTGGTAACACCGGCCTGGGCCATCATTTTATGCCCAAACCTACCACCCAGCCAACTAGAGGCATGAATGTGTAGATCTACCAAACCTGGTACTACATAATAACCCTTCAAATCAAAATTTTCTTTCGATTGAGCAGGATTAAGTTCAGGAGCTATTTCTACAATAACCCCATCTTTAATCCCTACATCTCTTACTCCCTCTAAGTTATTAACAGGGTCAACGACAATACCGTTTTTCAGTAACACATCATATTTATACGCCATCTTTTCGCCTCCTTTTAATTAGTGACAATTGTTAATGAAGGTACACATGCTCACTCTTATTAACCTATTAAGTCAACTACCATTTTCACCATTAATTCCATACCTAAGGCTAAAGATTTTTCGTCAAAATCAAAGTAGAAATCATGATGACCTGCAGCTAAATCAGAACCAATCATTATATAGGAACCTATTCCGCCGTTATTCTGGACAACAGTCATAAAATGAGAAAAGTCTTCTGTAGCTCCAAAACTAGCATAGTCAATAATCTCAGTAAATGTACCCATTTCTTCAGCAACTTTTCTAATTCTTTGGATCATTTCCGGGCTGCTTTCACCGCTTTTAGTTCCACCCACCAGTTTTATTTCATAATCAACCTCATACATTTTCGCGGTATGTTCGATTATTCTGCGAGCTTCTCTGGCCATATATTCATCTATCTCACTGGTAATACCTCGTGTTTCCATCTTGAATACAGCATTTGGCGGGATAACATTACGCCCTTGACCGGCATTAAGCACCCCTACGGTGATCCGAGATGCACCGGCGCCGTGGCGAGAAATAGCATGGAGATTTAAGGTGGCACTGGCAGCGGCTAATAAAGCATTACGGCCTTCATGGGGAGCAGCACCGGCATGTGCTGGAACACCTGTATAAGTAACATCCAGCTTGGTGGTTGCCAAAAATTCTCCCGTACCACAAATAAGTTGACCGGTTTTATTAGCTTTGAAACCTAAATGGGCGCCTAAAATATAATCAACACCATCAACAGCCCCGGCTTCGACCATGGCCCTGGCTCCTCGGGAACCTTCTTCACCAGGTTCAAAAATAAGACGAATAGTCCCTTTTAAGTCATCTTTCATACCGGCTAAAATTTCAGCAACCCCCAAACCCATGGCTGCATGACCGTCGTGACCACAGGCATGCATAACCCCCGGGTTTTGAGAGGCAAATCCTTCACTGTAAGGACGGTGTTTCTCATCCTGGGCTTCATTAATATCATTTGCGTCCATATCAAAACGTAAAGCTACAGTAGGTCCTTCACCGCACTTTAAGTCCGCAACAACACCGGTCATTCCACCTTCCATGGCTTTCACCAGTTCCGGGTTAGCCCCCTGGTTGATAGCTCTTTCCATATGTTTAGCCAATTCCTCTTCGGTAGGAACACCCATCATAGCTTCCTTCTTATTAGCTTCGGCACCAATTTTCACCGTAAACCCTAACTCTTTTAGTTTTTCGATAATTTTAGATGCAGTTCTAAATTCTGTCCAGCCGGACTCCGGGTATTTATGAAAATCCCTCCGGTAAGCTATTACCTTATCTTCTAAATCTTTCACCGCTATTCTAATCCTATCCATTTTATTCATCCCCTTCTTGTGCTAATTTTAAAGTAGTTTTTAATAAAAGTTCGGTTCCTCGAGCCATGTCTTCTAACCGGCTAAACTCTTTAATATTATGACTTACTCCATCAATACTAGGTATAAAAATCATCCCCACATTTGTGACTTCTGTCATATGCATAGCATCATGACCTGCACCACTAGGCATTTTTATATAGCGCAAACC
>DGEF01000010.1:0-5569 GCA_002385805.1 Peptococcaceae bacterium UBA3933 | reverse complement strand
CGAATATCTATACCTAATTCAACTTCGCCTGGTATCACATTCATGGCTCCCGGTACTACATTGACATAACCAACTGTACCAACGGTTCTGTCCCCAGCTTCTGAACTTGCAATTCTTTCCACAGCTAAAATAAGTTCACTGGCACCGGCTAGTGCATCTTTTCGCATTGACATAGGGGTGTTTCCAGAGTGATCCGCCCGCCCTTTAATAATGACCCGGAAACGGGTAGGGGCAGCTATAGCCGTCACAATCCCCACCTGGAGGTTTTCGTTTTCCAAAACCGGCCCTTGTTCAATATGTAATTCCAGAAAAGCATAAAGATCATCTTTTTTTAACTGAAATTTGGGCATTTCCTCCGGATCCAAGCCCCAGGATTTCACCGCATCATAAAGGGTAATTCCATCTTTATCTACATATTTTTTTATGTCTTCAACACTAATTTTACTAACCAAAAATTTACTTCCTAAGGTACCTGCCCTAAACCGGCTTGACTCCTCACAAGAAAAGTTTACGACTTCAATAGGTCTTTCCGTAACAATACCCTCATCATTTAAAACTCGAATCACTTCTAAAGCACCGATTACTCCTAGGACACCATCGTAATTACCACCATTAGGCACTGTATCCAGATGAGAACCGATCATAACCGGTGCAAGGTCCCTTTTACCATCTCTTCTTCCCCGCATATTTCCAAAAGGGTCTATGGTTACTTTAAGACCAATCTCCTCCATAGCTTTTTTTAAATAATCCCTTGCTCGTAAATCTTCTTGGGAAAAAGCCAGGCGCGTTACCCCTCCATTTTCCAGTCTGCCGAATTGAGCAATATTGACCAAATCTTTTTCTAATCTTTTTGTATTTACTTGCATCTCACCAACTCCCTTGGATAAAATCTATGCTCCTCTAACAGGAGCATAGATTATTAATCATTTTTAATCATTGAAAATATTTATCTAATCTTAATTAAAACAGTAAGAACATAGCTACAACCATGGCAATAATCATACCGGGTGCGTTTCTTTTTGCCAATTCCATAGGGCTTACACCAGCAAGACCTGCACAAACAATTGTTGCACCGGTGATCGGGGACATAGTCCGACCTAAAGCACCACCTATAGTAGCAACACTACCCATATTAACAATATCCAAACCGAATTGAGCCGCATGAGGTGTTACCGCTTCGTTAAAAGCAAAAGTAACTGCATCACCGGAGCCGGCGATTACAGCCAGGATAAAGGGCCCAAAGCTGGCTGCCAGCTTAACCATACTTTCAGAGTTAATTAAGAATTGAATAAATGTATCAACAATTCCAATTGCTTCCATGCCACTAACGAATACAGCAGCACAAATAATTATCCCCATTATGTTGGTGTAGGCATTACCCATCCCATTGAAAAAAGCTTTGGAAACTTCATCAGGTTTTTTGCGTGTAACAGCTAAAGCAATAACTGTACCAATCAACATAGCTTGAGGTACACCCATTTTAATGGCCGGTAATACTGAAGAGCCCAAAACAAGAAGGACAAGGGGAATAACAGGAACAATGGCATATAGAATGTTAGGTTTTTCCTCAAGATTAATATTATTTTGAACAGTTTCAGCTTGATAACCTTTATTTTCTTTACGTACTATACCTACAATAGTAATACTAATTGCTGCTACAATAACTGCGGCAATAGAAGCAGTGGCATGGGTAGCAATAACGTCCATAACATCTACCCCTGCCAGTTCCGCTACAAAGGGGTTATGAGACAAACCAGGACTAAGCAAACTTCCATAAGTTCCGGATAAAACCGCTGCTCCGGCTAAGGCAGGATGTACACCGGAAGCTATCAATAAAGGAATTAAAATAGCACCTACCGCCGCTGATACACCGGCAGCACTAGGTAAGGCTATATTTATG
Organism: Peptococcaceae bacterium UBA3933; assembly: GCA_002385805.1. Lineage (GTDB taxonomy): Bacteria > Bacillota > Peptococcia > Peptococcales > BICA1-8 > UBA3933. Next base: position 3,669 of record DGEF01000010.1, on the reverse strand, counting down.
GCAAAAGTAGCCAGAGTAGCCCCGGGAATTAATAAAAACCTAACTTTGTATAACCCACTGGCAACTAATTTAACCAGGTGTTGGTCACAACCGGTAACTTTCATTACAAATGCAAACCCCATTACGGAACAAATAGGCATAATCAGTCCACCGGCAGTCATTCTTGTGGCAAAAGCATCTAAAGCGGCCATAGGTTTACCCGCAAGAATAGCCATTACCACACCGGAAGTAAATAATACCATTCTAGCTTCATACTGCTTAATTAAAAAGTAAATTGTTAAGATAACAACTACTACACCTAGGATTACGAACATTTTTCAAGTCCCTCCTCATTTTTTTAGATAATTACTGCACTTTCAAAAACTACCCTCACTTTCTGTAATTATTTGCTATATGGATATTTTATAGATAAGATATGCTTATTCATTCGACATGGATTTTGAATTTCCTTCTGATTTTTAAAAATATTAAAAAATTTTTAGAGATGGAAAATTCTTTTAGTTAATATTTAATTATATTTTAAAACTATTTTTATTAATTTATAGCCTTTTTTATTACTCCAGAGTTTAATGGTTAAAAATAGAGAGAGCTCTGTAATCGTTGGAAAATCAACGATTACAGAGCTTAATAATTATTAAAATGAATATACTAAGATAAGAATTACTTAAGCCATGGCTTTTTTCACAACTGCTTTAGCTAAAATGTCTGTAGGGTCATAAAAAGTAATATTAAACCCTTCCCGATCTTTAAAAGCAATAGGTAATTCTGTACACCCTAAGATGATGGCTTCAGCACCCTGGGATACTACATGGTCAACCAATTCTGCTTTATAAGCCGTTGCTGTTTCATAATCTCCTGCTTTGACTCCGGCAATTGTTTTCATTACTTTTTCTTGATACTCCTCACTAGGAACTACCAATTCAATACCTGCTTCTTGTAATTTTTGATGATAAAGACCTGCCCGCAATGTACCGTCGGTAGCTAATAAAGCAACTTTTTTTACACCATTTTCAACTAATGTATTAGCCGTTTCTTCAATCATGTTCACAAAGGGTATCTTTACTGCCTCGGTAATGAAATCTGCAAAATAATGGGCTGTATTACAGGGCATTGCTAAAAAGTCAGCTCCCCATTTTTCTAAATTTCGAGCCATTTCCGCCAGAACTGGACCGCAACTCTCTCCTTCTTTACTTATGGCTTTAGTACGATCAGGAACTTGGGGATTATTATCCACCAGAATTCTCAAGTGTTCTTGATCAATTTTAGCCGGTGTATTGTGAATAATCTTACTCATAAAGTCTACCGTAGCTTCCGGACCCATTCCTCCTAAGATGCCAATAACTTTCTTAGCCATGATAAATTCCTCCTTTTTTAATTCACAATTACAAATAAAAGCTCTTAGCAAAAACCGCCAAGAACTTTATTTGTTTCTACTTAAAACCGTTGTTTATTATTCCTCTTTTATTATACTTTTTTTTACCAATACCTCACTATATACCAAAAAACTTATCGGTGTTTTACTGGTGATTTATATCACCTATATAAATATCCCGAATTACTGTAGCCATATTTAATTGTTAATTTATAAAATAGGTCCCATTAGCTTAACCTCTGGCCTTAGGATTTACCCATTACAGTTTTTTCATGCATATGTATGTTATCGATAATATTAAATGATATTAAGATTTGGGCTTGATCTAACTTCGTCTAAATAATTATAAATTGTATAGCGGGAAACACCTAAAATATTTGCTACATAATCAATAGCACCTTTAACCAAAAACACTCCTTTTTCATCTAGACGCCTGACTATTATTAATTTATCTTCTTTTTCCATTAATTTTTTTGGAGTAGGATAATTATTAAGTACACCTTGCACGATTTCTTCCATAGCTTCATTTACGTCATTAAAAAATTTCTCCTCTTGATTATTATCTTCTTTGCCTTTTTCGGTTTTGGTAAAAAAGTCTAGTATTTCCCTACAGGTTAAGAAATCGGTTAAATCAAAATTAATACACAAACACCCAATTATCTTACCATCATCATCCCTAATAAAAATAGTTGAAGATTTGAGGATTTTCCCATCTTTAGTAGTTGATTGGTATCCAATCAAATTAGGGGCCTGATCACCTCTTTGCTTTAAAGTTTCCAGGATTATGTTAGTGATTGGAGCACCGATTTTTCTTCCTGTAATATTTCCTGCAATAAAAATCAAAGAATTCTCCGGTTGAGTCAAGTCATGAATTACAACTTCCATATACTTTCCAAAAGTTGCAACCATTCCTTGAGCTATAGGAAATAAAACTTCTAGTTTAGGATGATAACTATTGTGCTTTTTCATAAAATCACCTCCAGCTTACCTTTAATTTTTAACCAGTACTACTGCCTCGATTTCTATCTGGGCATCTTTCGGTAATCTTGCTATTTCTATACAAGCTCTAGCCGGAGGATTATCTTTAAAATATTCACCATAGGCTTCATTAACCAAACTAAATTGATTCATATCCTTAAGGAAGATTGTAGTCTTCACTACATCCTCTAAAGTAGCCCCGGCCTCTTCGATAATAGCCTTGAGGTTTTCCATGACTTGTTTGGTCTGGGTTTGAATATCTCCTGTCAATAATTCTCCAGTTCCAGGGTCAATTGGTAATTGCCCGGAAATAAACAAAAGATCGCCGGCCTTTACCCCTTGTGTATAAGGTCCGATGGCAGCAGGTGCTTTTTTAGAATAAACTATCTCTTTGTTCATGGTTTCAACTCCTAACAACATATGCTTATATATTCAATATTTAAAATATTTGCCCTTTACCTGTGTTTTTCCTGCATTCGCCCTTAAAAAAATATTACATAAAGGGCATCTGTATAACGGCAGATGCCCTTTATTACTAGCTATTTAAAGCTGTTAAAAAAGGTTTCCAGATATGCATACAAAGCGGGAGATCCACCTGTATGAACGAAAAGAACATTTTCATCATTCTTGAAGTAACCTTTGCGAACTAAATCAATAAGTCCAGCCATGGCTTTACCTGTATAAACAGGGTCTAAGAGGATACCTTCTGTTTTAGCCAGCAAATTAACAGCTTCTATCATACCATCAGTGGGAATGGAATAGCCTTCACCTACATAATCATCGAATACAACTACAGCTTCTTTGGGAATTTCAGATTTAATACCTACACGTGCTGCAGTTTTTTGCACTAAATTATAAACAACTTCTTCTTGCACATCTTTCTTTCTATTAACACTGATTCCGGTAACAGGAATATTACTGTTATTACCATAAAAACCGGTCAATAATCCGGCATGAGTTCCGGCACTACCACTGGCAGAAACAACATGGTTAATATTAATGCCTAATTCAAAAGTCTGCTCTAAGATTTCCTGAGCACAAGCTACATAACCTGTCGCTCCGATTTCATTGGAACCGCCACCAGGAATAATATAAGGTTTTCTACCTTGAGCCTTTAATTCCTCAGCTACTTTCTCCATTTCAGCCATCATATTGGAACCGCCAGGTACTACAGTAATACTATCTACACCTAAAAGGTGGAAAAGGAAGTTGTTACCACTTGCTTTTTCCTTATAGCTGTTGGCTACTCTTTCTTCTAAAACCAAGCAGCATTTTAAACCTTCTTTTACAGCAGCAGAAAGAGTTAAACGACAATGGTT
>DGEF01000021.1:13138-14673 GCA_002385805.1 Peptococcaceae bacterium UBA3933 | reverse complement strand
GTGGATACTTTTTCAATTGCATCGTTAATAACTTTAATTGCTGCAGTTGCCTTTTCGTGAGTTGATACATCTAAAGCATATTCCTCTACTTTATTGTTGGTGCCATTTGTAACAGTTTTAACAGCTGTGAAGTATGCTTGAATGTCATTACCCATATTATCTTTTACGGTTACTGTAGCACTCGCTGTTCTCGAAGATACTCCAAGTGCAACGGAGCGCATGTCGTTAATATCAACACTCATTGATTGCCCTGTATTGGCACCAATTTGGAATTTTGCTGAGTTATCTACTGTTTCCGTCGTAGTTTCAGTTGTTGTTACAGTATCAAAATACATTTCAAGCTCTAATTTAGAAGTGTTGCCTATAGTATACGTAAATGAAATACCATGATTATCATAATCAATATTTCCTGCACCAGTAGCTATGGTAAACTCTTCAGATACCAAAGCGTTTCCGCCTGCATCCAATAATTCGATTTTAAGTGTTCCATTTGCAGCTTCTAATCCAGTTCCTGTAATTTTAATACCTACAACTCCATCAATCCACTCTGCATCCGTGATATCAACTTTAATGCCCTCAGCAAACGTACCAAAAGTAGTCCCACCAACCAGTGTTTGGGAGTAATCGGATACCGTACCTACTGTTTGAGATGTTAAATCGACATTACCATCACCACCAGCATCATATGCACTTAAGTCTATTTCCAATTTGCCGCCATCATTGAATTTTTTAAACTCCGCGGCGGTTATTTCAAATTTTACACCATTTGCGTCATAAACATATTTACCATTTGTTCCATCATATGCCATTTTAACGTTGGAAATTGACAATTTATTTCCGCCTGTGTCCGTAGCTTCGATACTAATTAAAATATCATCCCCGGACCTTTCAATCGTAATCCTATTTGTTTCACCTGTATCGATATCCCAAGAGAAATCATTGGTACCGTCAATATCAAAAGATGAAAAAGCAATTTGATTATCGTTAGCACCGTCACTGATTACTGGTTTTTTTCCGTCTTGATTTGTCCAAGTTGTTCCTAATGCAAAGACAGGTGTATAGGTAGCACTTTTTGTGTTTGTTTTTGTTACTTCAGTTCCGGCTTCAATGACTGACATATCACCATTTAAAAGTTTCTGAGTGTTAAACTCAGTGGTGTTACCAATTCTGTTAATTTCAGAGGTTAACTGGTTGATTTCCTTCTGAATTTCGGCACGGTCAACAGTCACGTTGGTATCGTTGGCTGCCTGGTTGGCCAGTTCACGCATGCGCTGAAGAATGGCGTGCACTTCATTCAAAGCACCCTCAGCGGTTTGGATCATGGAAATCCCGTCCTGAGCATTACGGGCTGCCTGGTCCAGACCGCGAATCTGGGCCCGCATTTTTTCACTGATGGCCAAACCGGCGGCATCGTCACCGGCACGGTTGATGCGCAGACCGGACGACAGTTTTTCCAGCGACTTTTGACCCATTACGTTGTTGCTACTCAACTGACGATAAGTGTTTAAAGCAGCGATGTTGTGGTTAATAATCAT
>DGEF01000021.1:12453-12804 GCA_002385805.1 Peptococcaceae bacterium UBA3933 | reverse complement strand
GGCGGCATGACGTCTTACGGGTTAAGCTTACGGGTCAGCAATTTTTTTAAAAAATATTGCTGACCCTAAAAATTGTCCCAAAAGCCGTCATGCTGCCCCAAATTATTAACCCCAAAGACGTCATGCCGTCCCGAAAGAATATCCCGATAGCCGTCATGCTGTCCCATAAGCTAGACCCGTAAGACGTTATGCCCCTATTAAGACGTCATGCCATCCACAATCCATGGTATTCACTTCCTAAACAGCTCTCCCAAACTTTTCAGATCTACCATTCCTTGGGCCGCCAGTTTGTTTTCTTCTTGGATGGCCAGATAGATTTCCTCCCGATAAACTTCTATTTCTTTGGGAGCG
>DGEF01000021.1:10129-12200 GCA_002385805.1 Peptococcaceae bacterium UBA3933 | reverse complement strand
TTATCATCTAATATTATTTGCTTACCTTTCAGGTTTTTAGTATTAATGATTACAGGTGCTAAGAGATTGGCGGTCATTTTGGTAATATCCTGGGGAACAACTACTATGGAAAAGACGGCTACGTTTTCCGGTGACTGGATGGCTAATTCCTGGATTACGTTGTCGGGAATCTTAAATTCGTAATCTTTTCTAAATAAAAAAGGATTAATAATAACAAAAGCCAGATCAGGATCATCTACCGACTGAAGCCAGGAAAAGGGGATGTTTTCATCAGGATTGTCGATGATGAAGAACCTTTTCTGTTCTTCAAAGGCGATAATTCCGGTGGGGAAATGGATAATTTTTGATTCGTCGATTTCTATTTCACCGAAGTGTTTTGTTTTTAGTTTCAAGGGGGTCACCTCTCTATGGTATAGTGAGCGAGTGGGCGAGTGGGCGAGATCTGAGCTCCCTGCGGTCGCTAGGTTTAAGTCTAATGTCAATTGAATTTTCTTCAACTTTTTTGAAAAGTTCGGATATAGAATGATCCGTCTTAAACTCATTATATTCTTTAGATAATTTATACATATCGTAATTAAAACTTTGCTGACTTTTTATCATCGTAATGTCATGCACGATCTGACTTAGTTTGTTTTCTATTCCACTAATCTTTTCTACTAGGAGTTCCAGTAATTCTCGCTCAGTCACTTATTTCAACACCCGTTAATTCTTATTTATTACATTTTACCAAAAAAGACTTATCCTAAAAAAATAAAATATTTTAAAAAAAATTCTAGTGTACTTAACCTTAACCTCAACCTTAATCCTATAATGAAATCTCGCCCACTATACTAAATTCTTTCATCAACATACCTTATCTCAATATCCGGCCATTGTTCGACATAGATGTCTACATAGCCGGGAGTATAATCTACAATGGGTTTGTTGGGTTTGTAATTAATAATGGGCTTTTTAATATCCCACTCAATATTAAGATGGCCGGTCACTTCTATCTTAGGCCGGCTTTTGGGGATAAAATCTACATTAAATTGATACTGGTGGTTTAATTTTTCTCTGGCCATTTCCGGAATAGGATTGCCGCCTTTTTCGATTCTGGCCATCCTATCCCCTTCTTCTCTTCTTCTCGCCAATCCTTCCAGCCATTTTTTTCGGGACCAGTTGCTGATTTCTTTAGCTAAATCCGTAGGATTTTTTAAGCCCATTTCGGCAAAACACTGGTACTGGTCAATGATTACCTTGGGCAATTCCCGGTCTATTTTCATTTCCGGTCTTGGTTGTTCTATGGATTGCTGTCCGCGAGGCTGTTGTATTTCCAGATGGGCGTTATAGGTTTTCATGCCTAGGCGGGCAGGAGTTGTCGTAATTTGTAACATAAAAATCACCCTCAAAACTGGATCGTATCACCTTCTCAACCTTAACCTTAACCTCAACCATACGACCGAAGGTCGTAATACCACTAGCCACTATTTATTATCATTACCTTAAGAAGTCTACCAACGACGGCTGTATAATCCTCGCCCCTGCGGCTAAAGAGGCACGGTAGATGTTTTCCTGGTTGGTTAACTCAACAATCACCTTAGCCATATTTACGTCTTCGTTATCACTTAGGAGTTTGGTGTAGTTAACTTCCGTATCCTCTAAACGGCTATTCACCATTTCTAACCGGTTCATTTTAGCCCCTACTTCGGAACGATAGCTTAATAAGTTATTAATATGCTCATCTAATTTCGCCAGATCGGCGCCACCTATTTCTTCATAAAGGCCATTTTCTACATCAGCAATAAGTTTATCTAAAGTAGCAAAAATGCTCCCTGCTAATTCCGGGGGATCAGTGGAAAAATCAACGTCAAAGACTTCGCCGGTAAGATTTACCTGCAAAGTAATGTTTTCGCCGATTTCATAGTTAATCGGATTGGCATTACCCAGCCATTGTCCGCTAGCTTTGTCATAAACTTTATCCATGGTCCGGGTACCGCCAAAGATGTAGCGGTCATCTAAGGTAGTATTGGCAATATCCCCGATTTCGTCTTTTAATTGTTTTAGTTCATCGGCAATAGCTTTTAAGGAAGAT
>DGEF01000021.1:0-9948 GCA_002385805.1 Peptococcaceae bacterium UBA3933 | reverse complement strand
TAGTTATTTAAAGCACTGTCGGCTATTTCCATCCAGGAGAGAGCATCACTGACGTTTTTCTTATATTGTTCATTTTGATGGAGTTTGGTCCGCAAACGCAAAGAGGTTACCAATCCTGCCGGGTCATCGGAAGGAGTGTTGATGCGGGTACCTGCTGCTAGCTGCGTATTCAGCTTGTCCATTTTGGCCATGTTTTTGTTATAATTCCGTAACATATTATTTATTAATACACCTTGGGTAATTCTCATTTTAACTCTTAATCCTCCTTTAAGGACAGTTTACTAGTGAGCGACTAGTACGCACGTCATTGCTATGAAAATATTTACTTTCGCTAAGCCAGACTCCGAATCGGAATAATCTAAGCTTACCTCTGATAAAAGCTGACCGTGCTCAATGGGCCGTCCCTGGCCCAATTCGCACTCTGGCTGACGTCCTATCAGCCAGCCAGCTTTTATTACTTCGGTTTCGCTAAGATTATTTAGCCGATTCTCCGTATAGCCGCTCAAGTAAAATTTTCATTTATTGTAGTACGCGCTAAAGCGTAAAAATTGCGACCCGGCACTTAATTGACATGGAACATGTCATTTCAATCCCGTTAGGGCGAAGCAGTTACCTGCATTGTAGAAGGGGATCGCTTCAGGCGCTGCGCTCCTTCGCGATGACAAGGAGTATGTTATTACGATTCCAGAATGTCTCGCTCACTCGCCCACTCGCTCACTGACCTGAAATTTCAACCCCAAAGCTATTATCTGCCAAATAGTCCTAAGCGGTTGACTAAGATATCCAGCATTTGGTCGACGGCGGTGATGTAGCGGGCTGCAGAGCTGTAAGCATGTTGAAATCTGACCATATTAGTCATTTCTTCATCTAAAGAAACGCCCATGACCATTTCCCTTTTAGATTCTAACTGGGCTACCATCAGTCCCTGGTTTTCTACCATCCGCTGGGCCTCCTGGCTGGCAACACCCAGCTTGGCTGTTTCAGAACGATAATAATCATCTAAGGTTGTACCGTTAATCAGACTATTATCATATTTTAACTGGGCTATTTTTAAAGCGTTACTGCCGTCACCTAAAATATTCTCAATATTACCATCAGGGTCTGTGGTGGCAGCGGCGATTAAATTTACATCATTGATAATGTCTAGGTTTATGGCTATATTTGCCGCGGAAAAATCACTGGTTATATCTGTAACCACAAAGAAGTCAGCACCAGTACTTCCATATCCGGCAGGGGGATTTTCCGAAATATGATAGCCTTGTTTATGTACCTCATTAACTGCTGTGGCAAATTCATAGGCCATTAAATCTAATTTTTTCATAAAATCTACTACCAATTGGTCTCTGGTTTCCAGCATGGCCTGCAACTTGCCGCTGCGTATCTTTACCGCTGTACCGTCTGCCCAAACCACATCGGTCAAGTTATTGTTTTCTGTATTAATCCGGCCTTCCAGTTGGTTAAGTACATTGCCGGAAACAATGGCCCTGCCTCCGATACTGACCGTAACCGCTCCCCATTGGTCTTCGATTACGTCAATATCTACTAACTTAGCCATTTCGTCTATTAAAAGATCCCTTTTATCCCTTAAGTCATTGGCCTTGTGGCCTCCTGCTTCCCCTTTAACTATCTGGTAGTTCAGGTCTCTGATTTGTTTGGCCAGGGAATTTAATTCCCTTATAGTAACATTTACGGATTCATCAATATCATCCCGTAAGTCCCTGAATTGTTGATCCATGTGGTTAAAGGTGTCTACTACCCCTTGTCCTGTTTGGATTACCGTTGTTCTCACCGCTGAACTTTCCGGTTTGCGGCTTAAGTCTTCCCAGGCACTCCAAAATTTATCCATAGTAGTCCGCAGCCCGGCATCAGAAGGTTCATTTAAAATTACTTCAATTTTTTGGAAAATATCACTTTTAAATTCCCAATAGCCCAGGGTTTTACTTTCGGAACGCACCTGTAAATCCAGATAATTATCCCGTATGCGGCGGATATCAGTTATTTCTACACCTGTCCCCACAAAGCCTTGATTGGTCTTGATTGGTGTTGAGCTCTGCATCACTGCTTCTTGCCGGGTATAGCCTTTTGTGTTGGCGTTGGCAATATTATGACCGGTTATATCCAAAGCTCTCTGTTGAGCGGCTAGGCCTTTTGCACCAATATTTAAACCAAAAAATGTAGAACGCATTTTTCCCACCCTTTACTAATTAAACTTTAGTATCTAAGATTCGGCTGGCTTGTTGGCCGGTCTTACGGTCTTGTTCTCCGTAAGTAACTTCACTTTCCGACCTGACAATTGCTTGAAGTGTGAAATTTATTATTTCCAGAGACTGTTTAATCAGTTCTGAGTTTTGATCGTTGATTTTAGATAATTGTTCGATTTTTTCATTTAACCGGACAAAAATCTTTTCAAACTCCTCTTGATAAGGCTCAGGAGCTTTCTGGGCAATTTCTTTTAATGTTAGAGTTTCCAAGTTTTCCCCGAAAGTTTCTTTTAAAGTAGCGATAATCATCAGTCGTTTATTTTCAAGTTTAGTTAATTCCCAGATTTTTCCTTCTTCCTTTTTATTTATTTCTTCTAATTTTTTTATATCGTTAGCCAGTAATGCCCCTTGTTTATTTTTAGCCAACTCTAATAAATCCGAATATCCCTCTAACTGTTCTTTTAAAATGTCCACTAAGACTTGCATGGGGCCTTCACCACCTGAAAAAGTTATATTTTGTCATCAAAATTAATTCCTTTTAGCATTTTTTCCGCCACGGCTTCCGCAGAGACATCATATGTGCCCTGGTTTATGAGATTTTTAAAATGTTTAACTTTATCTTCGCGGATTTCCGGGGCATTTTTAGCTGCTTGGAAAACTTTGCTCATTAACTGAGCTTCAGTAGAAACCTGCATCTGGTCCATTTTACTTTGCACACCGGCTACGCCTTGTTTTCTTTTAACTTGTTTTTGGTTATAGGTCTGTAAGACTCCGGGAATATTAAAAATCTTCATTAAAAACACCTTCCTTAATAAAAAAACACCTAACATATATATCGGTTAGGTGTTGAAAATTTTTAGTTTAATCCAAGTTGTTTTTTGGTATGGAACTTGGCTTTATTATCAAAGGTAATTTTTGATTTCTGCTCCCCTTGCTCCTTTCTAATACTTGCGGTAAAGCCCCGGGTTAATTCATGGACACATTCGTTACAGAACCTTCCCTCATAGATAGGACGTCCACACCTTTCACAGGGAACCTGCAAGCCTGTATAATTTTTCCCTACAATTCTGCCCTCTCGTATCCAGCGAACTATTTTACTTTCATCTACCTCTGTTTGTTCAGCTAATTCTACTACACCGATTTGAGGATGATCATAGAGATGTTTCTTTACTTTTTCAAAATCCTTTTCATCCTGCTCCCGACAAGCTGGACATAAATTTACTTTGATAAAAGTAAACACCCGTCCACACTCAGGACAATTCCGCAACTCCATTATAATACCTCCTCCGTAAATTAGTGACTAGTGACTTGTGACTAGTCACTAGAATCTCGCTCACTCGCCCACTAGTAAACTTTAATAGTGGCTAGTATTACGACCTTCGGTCGATAAATCCCTCCGGTCGTATGATTGAGGTTAAGGTTAAGGTTGAGACCTTAATCTTCGCTGATAGGCGAATTATTCAAGTGGGCGAGTCTATTAGTGGGCGAGAAATATTTAATTAAACCACGGGGATCGCCACGCCCCTTGGGGGCTCGCGATGACAGGCTCGCTCACTCGCTCACTAGTAATCTCGCCCACTGTCACCTTGACAGTTGCACAGCCAGGGTTGGTTGGTTTCTTCTCTTTTTTGTTTTTCTACTACTTGACGGACTAGTTTGTAGAGCATTAGTCTTTCATGGATTTCTTTGACGGTTAGTTTAGCCATTATCTATTCCTCCTAACCCGGTTGTTTTATCTATTAATTTAACCAGGCCGGGGAAATTTTAAACAACACCTGCCGCCCAGGTAGTGCAGTAAATGGTTCCGGCGCCGGCATTCCTTAATGCTTTAGCACATTCCAAAAGGGTAGCCCCGGTGGTAAGAACATCATCCACAATGAGGATGTTTTTGTCCTTAACTAGGTTAATCCTAGCAACCTGAAAAGCACCCTCTAAATTTAACCGGCGATCCTTTCTATTAAGACCTGTTTGGTGAGGAGTATTGAGTTTCCGCTGCAAAATTGTATCACTATAAGTAACATTTAAACCACATGCCAGAGGTTGGGCTAAAAGGGCGGACTGGTTAAAACCCCTTTCCCGAAAACGCACAATATGTAAAGGAACGGGAAGAACTAAATCAAACTTTGCGGGAGGGATCTCTTTTAGCAGCAATTCTACCAATACCGGTGCAAGCCAACCCTGTTTATTAAATTTAAATTTATGTAACAACTCCTTATATTCATCTATATAGGGCACTGCTGCAAAGTTTTTCGCCATATAAGGAGGCCAGTCCCGGCAATTATCACAAAACGAACCAATACGACCAAAAGTTCCGCACCGACTGCATTGACTTAAGTCTTTTTTAATTTTCTCTAATTTTTCCAAACAGGAAGCACAAATCATAAGCTTGTCCTGTTTAGTGTTACATAAGGGACATATTTGGGGTGTTGGAAAAAGAAGTTCCGTCAGATGACTTAAAAAGCTCATCTGGGACACCTCCTTTTAAAAGGAAAACCTATAAAATAATCTTTCTACTAAAGTAAATAGAAAAAATATTCGGTTATTTAAGACTATATTATCATATAATCTATAAATTACGCCATCTTTTTACAAAAATTACAACAAGTTTAGTGACTAGTGACTTATGGCTAGATTTATTAAACATGGATGCACATGAATAGACACGAATGGATACTAATTATTCGCCTTACGGCGAAGGTTAAGGTTGAGGTTAAGGGATTGCTTCAGTCACTTGCGCTCCTTCGCAATGACCTCTTTTATAGAAATCTTCATGTCCTAGAGCGTGCCGTAGTAAATGAAAATACTTTACTTGAGCGGCTTTAAGATCAAATATATCAAGAGATATTATATTTTTTCAACTTGCGATAAACGCTGGCTCTACTGATTTTTAGTTGTTCAGCTATTAAAAGGGTGGCGTCTTTATACCTACCGTATTTCTCCCAAGCCAGTTGTAAAAGCCTTTTTTCCATTTCCTCTAAAGGAATTAATTCCGTTTCTTCTGGAACTATTTTTTTAGAAGTTGACTGTTTTCGAATCCGGGGAGGCAGGTCTTCTACATCAATATAGGTGCCTTTAACCATATTCACAGCATATTCCAAGGAGTTTTCCAGTTCTCTGATATTACCCGGCCAGTCATATTTATAAAAAATTTCTCTGGCCGAAGGTGAAATACTAAAAGGTTTACTTTCGTAAAGCTGGCTGAACCTATTGAGAAAGTAATCTATTAAAAGGTCAATATCTTCCCGGCGCTCTCTTAAAGGAGGTATTTCTAGAGGAACAACACTAAGACGGTAGTATAAATCCTCTCTAAATTTTCCCTCTTCCATTAGTTTTTCCAGGTTTTTATTGGTAGCAGCGATAACCCTGACATTAACCAGTTTGCTTCTGGTACCCCCCAAGGGTTCGATCCTGCCGTCTTGCAAAAACCGCAGTAATTTAACTTGTAAAGGCAAAGGCATATCTCCTATCTCATCCAGAAAGACTGTACCTTCATGGGCCAGTTCCAGTTTACCCGGCTTACCGCCAGGTCTTGTTCCGGTAAAAGCTCCTTCTTCATACCCAAAAAGTTCGCTCTCCAAAAGGTTTTCCGGAATCGCCCCGCAATTTATGGCGATTAAAGGTTTGTCCTTTCGTCTACTTTCCTGATGGATAGCCCGGGCAAAAAGTTCTTTTCCCGTTCCGCTTTCCCCTTGTATTAAAATGGTGGAATCCTGTAAGGCGGCTTTACGGGCAATTTCTACAGTGTGTTTTAATTTTTCGCTTTTACCGATTATTTGATCAAAACTAAAGTTATTATTATTGAAACTTACCTGTCCCGCCATTTCATAAACTTCCCTGATACTCCTTAAAGTTAATACAGCACCTTTACTCTGGCCCTCCGTTACAATAGGTATGCTGGAAACCAGCATAAAGACCCTTGCACCCCGGCGGGGGATCATAATGGTTTGAGTATTTTTAGGAAGTTTTAAGTTGAAGGATGGTAATACTTTTTTTATATCTTTTCCTACAAGACTCTCCATTTCTTTATCTAACATATCGGCAGCATTTTTGTTGCAAAAGCTGATGCGGCCTGTTCCATTGACAGCCAGCAAACCTTCCGAAACCGAATTAATAATGGCTTCTAACTGTTCTTTCTGCACAGAAAGCTTTTCCCTGGCTCTTTCTTCTTTTAATTTACTGGCCAATAAAGAAGCCATTTTAAATAAAAAGTTTAAGTAATTCCCTTGGTTAGCCACCAGTACTTGTCTTTGTTTCTCGGAAAAAGCAATCAAACTAATGAGACCTACAGTTTCCCCTTCTACTTTAATCGGACAGCAAAGATGGGCTAAATCGGCACAATCCTTTTTTGCGGAACATTCGGCACAATACAGGGAACTCTGCCTATCGGTAAAAAACAAGGTGCTTTCTTCTTCCAAAACTTTGGTAAAAATCGAATCTGTAGCTATATATTTATCTACCCTGTCCCGGTATTTTCCTGTGGCTGCTATCCGTCGTTTTTGCTTGTCAATTATTGTAACATCAACATGTAAAACGGTAGCAATAGCCTCAGCCACCTGGATTACCGTATCTTTTATAGCATTTAAGCCTAATTCTACCATCTTTTTCACCCCTGAAACTTAGCAAACAGGATTTTTTTAAGCCAGTTTTTGTTGCTCCTTTTCCTGTTCCCGAACCATTATTTCCAGGATTGTTTTATCAGTTTCTAACATTCCGGGGTTGCTTAAATAACCAATATTACGGATTGTTTCTTCCGGAGAACTGCTTACAATTCCACTCTTTGGTTCTATGATCACACCTTGTTTGGCTAAAAAAGCCATTTGCAGACTGGCGTCAATAGCAGTAACCATTTTTAAGGCACAGCCCGGTTTAGCTCCGTCACAAACCATTCCCGAGATATCTGCGGCAATATTATTAATGATTCCCTTTATTTTTTGCGAGTCCAGCTCCCATAAATAACCGATACCGGCTCCCGCCCCCAGACTGGCTGCTACGGCACAACCGCAAATAGCAGATAACCTGCCTATATGGGTTTTAACATAAATAGTAACTAAAAAACTTAAGGCTAAAGCCCGGTATAATTTTTCCGGGGAAGCCTTTAAAAATTCTCCGGTTATAATTACAGGTAAAGAGGCCATTAAACCTTGGTTGCCGCTACCGGCACAACTCATTACCGGAAGGTTCTGGCCGGACATACGGGCATCGGTAGCCGCCCCGGTATAAGCCTTACAAAGGTTTACAAGATCTTTAGGAATAATGCCTTGGGTCATTAGATTATACCATTGATAACCTACCCCCATACCCATAGGCCTGGTTAAACCCAGTTCAGCAATTTGTTTATTAACGGTCCTGATTTTTTCTAAAAATCTTAGTTCACTTTCCTGAAAACTATTTACTTGCCCAATTATTTGTTCAATAGTCAGTTGCTTTATTAAGTTTAAATCGCTACCCTGTTGGTCATCTATGCTCTTTGTGGTATCCAGCAAAACTTCCCCGTTTAACTCTTTGTAAACAACATTAGTATGGGTTTTACTGATGATTACCTGGGCCTGATTATTCTTTGATTGGCCTTTTATATTAACCAAAACACCTTGATGTCGGAGAATGTAACTTACCTTTACCCGTCCCTGTTGGACCAGATTTTGGGCTTGGAGATAGTGAGTTTCGGTAATATCTTTTAAAACTTCTAATTCCAGGTGAGCTTTTCCTCCTATTGCTCCTAAGGCTGCAGCAATAACAAGTCCTTTTTCTTTAGTCCCCGGTACATAAACCCCCATACCGTTTTTATAAATATTAGGATCTACCTTTACCTCCAAAAAGGTAACTTGTTCTTGTAGTAAATCGGCAACTATAGCGGCACCTAAAGCTACCGCTACAGGTTCGGTACACCCAATAGCCGGTTTAATTTCTTTCTTGAGTATCGTTAATAAGCTATTCTTTAGCATTCTTACCACTCCTTTATTTACTTGCTTATAATTCGTGCAAAAATCATGCCAGAAAAAAAGGAGTGGTTACGCTACTTTTTCCCTAATATTTTCAACTTGATAATAATTTTCTCATATTGAGAATATATTGTCAAAATGAAAAGCCAGGATTTTCTCCTAGCTTTGTTAAGGA
Organism: Peptococcaceae bacterium UBA3933; assembly: GCA_002385805.1. Taxonomy (GTDB): domain Bacteria; phylum Bacillota; class Peptococcia; order Peptococcales; family BICA1-8; genus UBA3933. Next base: position 1,633 of record DGEF01000021.1, on the reverse strand, counting down.
AATTTTAATTTTAAACTTGAGCCAACTCTTCATAAAGATAGTCATTAAGGACTTTAATATATGTACCTTTCATACCCAAAGAGCGGGCATCAATAACACCGGCACTTTCCAGTTTTCTTAAAGCATTTACTATGACTGAGCGAGTTAACTTATACTGTTCAGCTAACTTACTGGCCACTAAGAAACCTTCATTGCCTTCAATTTCATTAAAGATGTACTTAACAGCTTCCAGTTCAGAATAGGAGAGGACTTCTAAGGCCAATTGAACTACGGTCTTTTTCCTGGCTTCATTTTCAATCCTCTGGTTAACAATCTTCATAATCTGCATGCCGGCGACAGATGAACCATATTCTGAAAGGATTACTTCCGAGGGGTTAAAAGGTTGTCCTTTACGGGTGTATACTAATGTGCCCAGTCTATCACCACTGCTTATAATCGGTGCCAGGATAATATAATGATTTTCCCTCTGGAGGTTTATCTCAGTTTGAGTAAACCCGAAAATCCACTGGGTACATTCTTCAGAGAACTGTTTGTTTTCCAGGTCTTCCGGGCCAAATAAGGAATCAGCCTCCATGCAGGATTGACCTAAAAGCACTCCTTTTTTACCTACAATATAAACATTGCACCCGATTACATCTTTTAACTCACCGGCTATTGTTTCAAAATCCAGAGCATTGCTGGCCGCTTTTTGTAGCAATTGGTGCATTACTCTGGTTTTTTCTAATAAGGTTTGAATTTCCATACTACTAACTTACCTCCTATTTATTTGGATTTGTTAGTAGTATTACCAATTTTTCACAATTTATGCACTTTACGTATATTTTTCATCTAAAATGTAGTAAATATTCATTTAATAATTCAGCTAACTCAGACATTGTCGTAACTTTATTGACTTTATCACGCATTTTCGCAGCATAAGGTAATCCTTTTACATACCAGGCCACATGCTTGCGCATTTCTTTAATGGCGATATTTTCCCCTTTGTATTTAACCGCTAAAGAAGCATGCCGGTAAATCATTTCTATTTTTTCCTCAAGCGTAGGTTGGTGGGCTTTTACTCCTGTGGTAAGGTAAGAGGTGATTTCTTTAAACAACCAGGGATTGCCCAGAGCACCCCGGGCCACCATGACTCCGTCACACCCGGTTTGTTGGAACATTTTTTCCGCATCTTCTGCCGAAAAAATATCCCCGTTACCGATAACGGGAACCTGAACTGCTTCTTTAACTTTTTTTATGATGTTCCAATCGGCAGTGCCTGAATAAAACTGACACCGTGTTCGCCCGTGAACGGCGATGGCCTTTGCTCCGGCCTCCTCCATTTTTTGAGCAAATTCTACCGCATTAATGCTGTTTTCATCCCAGCCTTTGCGGATTTTAACCGTTACCGGAATCTGCACGCTTTTAGCTACTTGCTCTACGATTTGAGAAGCCAGCTTAACATCTCGCATTAAAGCCGACCCTTCATTATTTGTAACCACTTTGGGCACAGGACAGCCCATATTAATATCTATGATATCGGCACCTTTTTCTTCGGCAATTTTAGCTCCTTGGGCCATGATCTCAGGTTCAGACCCGAAAAGCTGTACGGCAATGGGTGGTTGTTCATCTGTTAAATCTATTAATTCAAAGGTTT
>DGEF01000099.1:11398-11652 GCA_002385805.1 Peptococcaceae bacterium UBA3933 | reverse complement strand
CCACAATTTCTTTAAATTTATTCAAGACAGTCTTGCCTTGAAACAGACACAAGTTTATCCACTCCCTTTTAATTAAACTCATTTAAATATTTAACCATTACTTCTTTGGGAGTAAGCTTTTTAAAGATTATAGGTTCCAAAGGTTGTAAATATGGTGCTTCAAAGAAATTAAGTTCTTTATTAGCCATAAAGAATAAATCTTTAGCTAATTCCAGTAAAGGATTATCACCAATTTTCGCCTGGATACCTTCTTT
>DGEF01000099.1:1966-11118 GCA_002385805.1 Peptococcaceae bacterium UBA3933 | reverse complement strand
TCGTACAGGGCATCCAGATTGTCTTGACTGTATAAAAGTCCCTTCCATAAAGCCACATAAGCCATATTTAAAGGATAGGGTAGGGCATCAGCCATCCGAATCTCGATGAAGTTTTTCAGCCTTATATCAGGAAAGACCATGGTCAAAACGTGTTCTAAAGCGTCAATAGTCAGCTCTTTTTCCGCATAAATTTCCCTTACTGTTTTTGCACCTGTGTAGATATATTCCTGACCCTCTTTAATAAAAATAGGCGGTGTGTTTAAAATAAACTCTGCATAGTCGGCAAAACCAAAATCACTCTTCAGGATATCATCAATAACACACCTTTGGTCATCACAGTTATCCCAGATTAACCGGCGCAGACAATGTCCTTGATATGGTTTTCCCTCAAAAATTGGACTGTTATCAAATAAAGCGGAAATTAAAGAGGATAATACATAAATAACCTGAAACTTTTTCCGGAAATCGTCTTGATGAGCATAATCAACAGTTACCTGAGTAGAGGCGGTACCTTTCATCATATTATGAGCATACTGGCCCTGTTCTTTTAAGTATTCCGACATGTACTTATATCTAATTTTAGGGTTAAATTCAATTTCACTGATTTTACTGACAGGATGATAACCTATATTTAACATTACTTGATTTCTTTCTTCTAAAATAGGGAAAATATCACGCAGAAAATCCAGGTATACTTTATTAATTTTCTTTAAAGAATCTGTGTGCCGGACACTTAGTTCCAGTTGGCAGCCTGGTTCCAGAGTAATGGTTGCGTTCTCATTATGTAACCCTATTAAATACTCTCCCTCATAATCACCCTGCCATCCTTTAGTTAAAAGTTCTTTTAATAAACTTTCTACACCTTTTTCGCCAAAGAAAGGTACCCATTGTAATGTACCCTTTTCAACTAAAAGGTGCTCAAACTCCGCACCTATAGTAAATTCATCATGGGGTTTAGCTCCGGCTCTAAAATAATCAATTAATTTCTCTCTTAACATACCATCATTCCCATCTCTTAATTTTTTAAACTCTCCGGCCAATATCTTACAGTTTAACTTCTTAAGTAGTAGAATACCCATTGCTTAAACTTGCGTCAACTAAAATAACAAAGAATTTTAAATATTATAATATAAAAAACCTGAAAATCTAATGCTTAGTGTTTTAAAAATTTACCTTCACTGCATCCCAGCATTGCCTTCTTCAATAATTCGAATTTTCTTCTCCCATTCAGCGTAAAGGAGGGGCAGTTCTTCTTCTATTTTTGTAAACTCTTCCACCTTCCCTTTACTTTTTACCTCATCCTGATAGGTTTGCGGGTCAGCCAGCTCTTTACTTAATAATTTCATTTGCTCTTCTTTAAACATAATTTCTTCTTCCAATAACTCGATCTCCGCCCGTAATTTGGCTTTGTTGATTTTCGGTTTTGGTTTTTCTTTAACCTTTGTTTGAGTATCCTGTTTTAATTCTTTTTCTCTTTTTATTTTTTCCAGCTGGATTTTTTTCATTTTATAGTAAGTGAAATTACCTAAGTAATCAGTCAGTTTGCCCTCTGCTAATTCCAAAGTTCTTTCTGTAACTATATCTAAGAGATAACGGTCATGGGAGACTAATAAAATGGTTCCGGGAAAATCCTTAAGAAAGCTTTCTACGATTTCTCTAGAGGAAATATCCAAATGGTTAGTCGGTTCATCTAACAGTAGAAAATTAGGCTGTTCCATAATTATTTTCAGCAGAGAGAGCCTAGCCTTTTCCCCACCGCTTAAATCTCCTACCTGTTTGAAAACATCATCGCCCTGAAACAGTACCTGGGCTAATTTATTCCTGGCCTCCCCTTCAGAAAGATTATAATTAAACATAATTTCTTCTATGACTTTTTTCCGGTTATCCAGGTTGGCATGTTCTTGATCAAAATAGGCCATTTCCACCCGGGAGCCTAATCGCAGACAACCCTTCTTAGGTTGTAATTTTCCGGCAATAATTTTCAGAATAGTAGATTTACCGGTTCCGTTTCCTCCGATTAAAGCTATTTTTTCTCCCTGATAGACAGTAAAGGACACATCACTAAAAACTTCTTTTTCCCCATAGGCCATTTGTAAATTTTCCACTTCTAAAACTATTTTTCCCGTATCCTTTACCCTTTTTATATTTAAAGAGATGGCTTTTTCCCGGGAAATTTTTTCCACTCTTTCCAATCTATTTAGTTGTTTTTCCCTACCCCGAGCCTGTTTGGCTTTAATTCCCGCTTTATAACGCAAAATATAATCTTGTGTTTTTTGAATCTCCTTTTGCTGTTTTTCATAAGCACGGGTTTGACTCAATTCTTGTTCAGTTTTTAATCGTAAATACTTAGTATAATTTCCCGGAAAAGACTTCAACCTGCCTTCCTTTAGCTCTAATACCCTGGTCACAACCTGATCTAAAAAATACCGGTCATGAGAAATTACCAACACCGCTTTGGGATAATTTTTTAGAAAGCCTTCTAACCATTCTAAAGCATTTAAATCTAAATGGTTAGTGGGTTCATCTAATAAAAGCAGGTCAGGTTCCCTTACCAGTAGGCGGGCTAAGCTAACCCTTGTTTTCTCACCGCCACTGAATTTATTTATTTCCCGGTTAAAATCCTCATCTGTAAAACCTAAACCCCTGATTATCCCCTTAGCCTTACTTTCACAACTAAAACCACCGGCCTCTTCATAGGTCTGAGTCAATAAACTATACCTGTCCATTATTCTCTCCAATTCACTACCTTGAACCTGACCCATCTGTTGTTCTAATTTCCGCAACTCTTCACGCATCATAAAAATATCCGTAAACATATCTAATACCGCGTCCAAAAGAGTTGTAGCAGGAGAGTACTGGGGAATCTGTTCTAAATAACCTAAGCTATATTTATTACTTAACATTATTTCCCCTTGATCCAAAGTTTCTTCTCCGGTTAGACATCGAAAAAGGGTGGTTTTACCTGAACCGTTGGCTCCAACTAAGCCCACCTTTTCTCCTTCGTTAATTATAAAGTTTATATCGGTAAAAACCTGACTGGCGCCAAAAGACTTAGCCAGGCCCTTAGCTTGCAATAATATCAAAAGATCACCCCAATTTGTTAGTGGCTAGTTTTTAGTGGCTGGTGGCTAGCATTTAGTGACTTGTGACTAGTGACTAGAATTATTAACCACGGATAAACACGGATAGACACAGTTTAACACAAATAGTTTAATGGTTTTTCTATTAGTAACCAGTATTTTACTGGATAGTTGGTCAGCTGCCAGTGGAAAATTTTCTTGCGGCTGTATTTTTAGTGTAAAGTATCTGAATTTTAATTATACTATACTTCGTTAGTAATAAAAATGAAATAAGTTTCTAAAACATTAATAATAAAGAACCCTTAGAGGCATCATGCAGTATAACCAAAACCAAATGCTGACCAAAATGTTAGCCGGATAGCCGTAATGCTGACCCGATAGCTAACCTGAAAGCTATAATGCCGCCATGCATTTTAACCCGTAAGACGTCATGCCGTACTAATAGCTAGACCTCAAAGACGTCATGCTATCATGCAGTTTAACCCTAAAGCAAAAAAAAGACCTGCTCTGGGCAGGTCAAAAAAGGGGCATATCTAATTAAATTTTCGTCTTAAATTACTGGTCTCTGGGGGTAGGTCAATAACTATCCACATTTATGGTATGCACAGCCAGGGTTGGTACAGCCCCGACAACCTTCTTGATAAGCCAGCTTACTTCCACACTCAGGACAAGTACTTACTCCATCACCTTTTTGGTCTTTAACTTTTTCCTCTGTTTCTTCCTCAAAGGTTAAAAGCAACTGTTCCGGCTGAACCATAGTATCTTTTTGTTTATTAGCGATATATAATTCAATAGCTTGTCCGATTGCCGCCGGACAGGACATAACATCTATTCCTTCTTTGCGGATACAAGCGGAACAGTGAATCCTCCGTAAGCGTTTGGTAATCTCGTCAATGGCTACCCCACACCTTAAGAGAAGGGTCACTAAAGTGGCAATGGCATTGGTTTGCGCTTGACACCCACCTTGTCCGATACTATTGCAAAAGACCTCAAAAGGTTCCCCATTGCCGTTAACGGTAACGTAAAACTTAGAACAAGCCGACTGAAAACCGGAACTTACGCCGGCCATGATTTTAGGCCTTTTCCGGGGTCGAATATTAGTTAATTCGTGACTTGCAACCTGAACGTTATCGGAAGTCTTTGTTTCTTTTTTGCCTTTGTTTAATACCTGTACTTCCCGGGAACCGTCACGGTAAACGGTTAATCCTTTACAGTTAAGCTCATAAGCTAAAAGGTAAGCCTTTTTAATATCTTCGACAGTTGCCTTATTGGGGAAATTAATTGTTTTGGACACCGCATTATCACAGTATTCCTGAAAAGCAGCCTGCATTTTAATATGCCATTCCACAGGAATTTCACCGGAGGTTACAAATAACTTTTGTATATCTTCCGGTATCCCTTTAATCCCTTTTACGGTACCTGCTTCCAGTATCTTCTTAGGTAAATCATCACTCCAGAAATCTCGTTCTCTGGCGATTTTTTCGAAGAGGTCGTTAGCCTCAATAAACTCCGTATCTGCCCGCAATGATTTATAAACAACACCGAAAAGGGGTTCGATGCCACTGGAAGTATTAGCTATCATGGAAATACTCCCGGTAGGAGCAATAGTTGTAACCGTAGCATTGCGAATGGGTTCTTCACCCCGTAAATCATAGACAGAACCCTTGAAGTTGGGGAAAGGACCCCTCTCCCTAGCCAGGGCTCGGCTAGCTTCTTTAGCTTTATTATCAATAAATTTCATTATTTCTCTGGCTTTATTAACAGCTTCCTCTGAATTATAAGGTATACCTAAGAGGATTAAAGCATTAGCCCAACCCATTACACCTAACCCTATCTTCCGGTTACCTTTTGTTAATTTCTCAATTTGTTCAATGGGGTATTTATTGGCATCGATAACATTATCCAAGAAGTGAACACTTTTCTCAATAACATCAGCTAGATGTTCATAGTCAAATTCCCCGTTTACTACAAACTTTTCTAAATTTATACTGCCTAAGTTACAGCTTTCAAAAGGAAGTAACGGCTGTTCCCCACAGGGGTTGGTGCTTTCAATTTCGCCAATATGTGGTGTAGGATTGGCTTCGTTAATTTTATCAATAAAGATTACACCAGGTTCCCCATTTTTCCAGGCTTGATAGACGATTTTGTCAAAGACTTTTTGGGCACTTAATTCCCCGACTTTACTACCATCTTTAGGGTTATACAGACTGTAGTTTCGATTTTCCGCTAAAGCCTCCATAAATTCGGTGGTAATGGCTACAGAAATATTAAAATTATTAATATGCCCTTCCTGATCCTTGCAGGTAATAAATTCTTCAATATCAGGGTGGTCAACCCTTAATATGCCCATATTGGCCCCACGGCGCTTACCGCCTTGCTTAACCTCTTCCGTAGCGGAATTAAAAATACGCATAAAAGAAATAGGCCCGGATGCTTCGCCTCCTGTACTGCTTACAATATCATTTTTAGGTCGCAGCCGACTAAAGCTAAAGCCCGTGCCCCCGCCAGATTTGTGAACTAAAGCTGTCCACTTGAGGCTGTCAAAAATAGCTTCCATACTGTCTTCTATGGGCAAAACAAAACAAGCAGAAAGTTGCTGTACCCTTGTCCCGGCATTCATTAAAGTTGGAGAGTTAGGGTAAAATTCCCCTTTTGCCATAATATTATAAAAATCCAGAATTACTTTTTCTGTCTGGTCCAAGGGTTTATTATAAACTTTATGGTCAATAAGCCCAATATTTGTAGCCACCCTTTTTAACATTTCCTGGGCATCCTCAATAATTTCTCCCTTACTATTTCGACGTAAATACCTTTTTTCAATTACTTTCAGGGCATTAGGTGTAAACCTTGGCTCTATAAAGTTAGGGCCTTCCAAAATCTCTACATTATCTGACTTTTTGATAATTACCAAGACAATACCTCCAATTCTTCCACAATTTTCATAATTAGTCCACGCTATAATAATTTCCACGTTTTTTAGAAAAACCCTTCAAAACTTCTTCTATATATAGTATTTTTTTTAAAAAAATTTTGTTTAACCACTAGATATAGTAGGCGTAAAAATAAGACCCGGTACAAACCTGGTCTTATTATCTAACATTATAAATACTTTTGCAATTCCTCAAATTCTTTTTTGGCTATTTTACCTAATAAAAGAGTGTCCACACTGTAGGCAATATATTTAAATCCTTGCTCTATCCTCCGGGCAGCTTCCTCCGGGGTAAGAGCCAGTGTTCCGGCTATTAAACCGGAGTCTAAAGTAATATCTAAAACCCTTTGAATAGTTTCTTCTACCTTAGGGTGATGGGTTTCTCCCGGTAAGCCTAAAGACTGGGATAAATCCATAGGTCCCACGAAAATAACATCAATACCGGAAACTTTTACTATTTCCTTTAAATTTTCTACCCCCTGGATGTTCTCAATATGGGGGATAAGCATTGTTTCCTCATTAGCTTTTCTAAAGTATTCATTAACATCCAAAAGGCCATAACCGGAAGAACGAGCCAATGCGGAACCCCGGCTGCCTAAAGGATAATATTTAGCTGCTCGAACCATATTTTCCGCCTGCTCTTTAGTATTTACCTGGGGGACATGAAGGCCGTAAGCACCTACATCCAAAAGGCGCAAAATATTTGTTTCCGTATTCTCTGTAACCCGGGCAATAGGGGTACACCCTCTGCTTTCTGCTGCTCTGATTAGACCCATGATTCCTTCTACACCCATAGGACCGTGTTCAGAATCCAAAATAACAAAATCGAAACCGGCCAAACTTAAAATTTCTACATTATCCGGTGAATTAGACATAACAAAGGGCCCTACTACAGGTTTACCTTCTTTAAGTTTTCTCTTCAGCTGATTATGCAACTCATTCAACTCCTATTTTTAAATAATTATTAAACAATATTTTAATACTTAATTAAGGTTCTTATATTAATATTTAACAAAACTTCTTTTATTCCTTTTTTATAAGCTTAGCTATTCCCTAAAATATTCTTATTTCATATTCTATAATAACCGGAAAAATGTCTTATTAAGGGAGGTTATTAATCATGAACTATCCACGGACCATGGCCTGGGCCAGAGTAAAAGGCGGACCTCTGGCTCCGGAGATAACCGGTTTAATTACCTTTCGCGACGTAGGGGAGGGAACACTTGTTACCGCCCAGATATATGGTCTTCCCCCCTATCAACCGGCTCAAAATGGCCAAGAGCCTATAGGTCCTCATGGCTTTCATATTCATGAAAACGGTACCTGTCAGATAGGTGATCCTCAAGACCCCTTTCAGGCGGCAGGAGGACACTGGAATCCTACTGGTCAACCCCATGGCAACCATGCAGGAGATTTCCCAGTGCTGTTTTCTAATAACGGTTATGCCTATATGACTTTTTTCACCAATAAATTTAAAGTCCGAGATATTATAGGAAAAACGATTATCATCCACCAAAACCCTGATGATTACCGAACCCAACCGGCAGGTAATGCCGGAAAACGCTTAGCCTGCGGAGTTATTTATTAACTCCGCTTATTTTATACATTTACTCTTTACAGTTTAGTAAAATAGGTATATTATTTCTTTTAGGAGTATTAAGCATATGCACAAAACTAGAAAGGAGTATTTTTTATGACTGAGCATAATGAACATAGTTGTAATTGTGGAAGTTCCCAGGAAAACAGTTGTGACTGCGGAGGTTCCCACGGGGAAAGCTGTGGTAGTTCCGGCTGCAACTGTAAAAACGAGGAAGAAAAAAAAGCTCCCGATTTTAACAATATTAAACATGTTGTTGCGGTAATGAGCGGTAAAGGAGGAGTCGGAAAATCTTCTTTTGCATCCCTTTTAGCTATTGCTTTAAATAAAAAGGGATACAAGGTAGGAATCCTTGATGCCGATATTACCGGTCCCAGCATACCCAAACTATTTGGGGTTAAAGGATTACCGGAACAAAATGAAAAAGGAGTCCTTCCTAAAAAATCTAAAACCGGTATAGGTTTAATGTCCATTAACCTCCTCTTACCTCAAGAAGATGAACCTGTAATCTGGCGTGGTCCCATAATTTCCGGCGTCATAAAACAATTTTGGGAAGAAGTTATCTGGGATGATTTAGATTATTTAATAGTAGACTTGCCGCCCGGTACCGGTGATGCACCTTTAACCGTCCTCCAATCCCTAAACCTAGACGGTGTACTAATTGTAACTTCTCCTCAGGATTTAGCTAATATGGTAGTGCGCAAAGCCATTAAAATGGCCCAAAAAATGGACATCCCCGTACTGGGAATTGTGGAAAATATGAGCTATTTGCCTTGTCCTGACTGTGGTAAGAGAATTAACCTCTTCGGAGAAAGTAATGTAGAAAAAACCTGTGCAGAACTAAATGTTGATTTAATAGGTAAATTCCCACTGGATCCTGAATTAGCCTCTCTTTCCGATAAAGGTGCTATTGAAGATTACCAAGGTAATAACCTGACTTTGCTGGCAGAAAACCTTGACTTCTTAAATAAATAAAGATTTTATTACAAAAACAAACGCCAAGTGCTTAATTTACAAGTACTTGGCTTTTTTATCCCTATAAACATCCTCAACCTTAGCCTTAACCTTTTCATCTAAAAATACATAAATTAATACTAACTATTTTATACAGAGGGGCGAAAATTAATGAAAGGTGATGTTATTTATGTAGTCCGTCTGCTGACAAATAAAGAAAGAGAACTTATCCGTCTTTATATAAAAGATGCGCAAAAAAGGATATTTTGGCAACAATTTGAAGACGGTTTTCCCAGTTATCGACATTATGGAATCGATGTCGGCGATGGTACAGTTGTTCATTTTCGCGGAGATAAATTTATCATCCAACCCTCAGCCTGGATTCAAAGGACCTCTTTAGCTAAATTTCTAGACGGTGGAGAATTAAAGGTACAAAAAGACGTTAATTATAAATTTACCAGAAACGAAGTAGTCCGAAGAGCTTTAGGAAAAGTGGGAAGCAATTTTGGCGGCTATAATTTTCTCTCTAACAACTGTGAACATTTTGCTTACTGGTGTGCTACAGGCAGGAGAATATCCTACCAGGTTTTAT
>DGEF01000099.1:0-1697 GCA_002385805.1 Peptococcaceae bacterium UBA3933 | reverse complement strand
GTGACTTTTGGTTTCACTGCACCAAGTAATTATAGAGATTCATATTATAAAGTATAAGGCAATAGGCCTAACATCTCAAAGGAGGGATATCAGTGTATTTCCATTATCTTCAACAGCCTTTTCAAATGCCCTGGCAAGGGCCATGGCAACAAACCTGTAGGGGAATGACCTATATGGTTCAACCGGGAGATACTCTTTTTTTAATCGCCCGTAGATTCAATGTAAGCTTAAATGCTTTAATTGCCGCTAATCCCCAAATTTCTGATCCTAACCTGATTTTCCCGGGACAGATTATCTGTATACCCATCGGAAGATGCCCCAGAGGCTTTGTTTATATCGTTCAACCAGGTGATACACTATTCTTAATCGCCCGTAGGTATAATATCAGTCTCCAAAGCCTAATTGCGGCTAATCCTCAGATTTCAGATCCCAATTTAATTTTCCCGGGCCAAGCCATTTGCATACCTCTAGCTTCCTGTCCCGGTGGCTTTATGTACACGGTTCAACCCGGTGACAGTTTATTCTCTATCGCTCAACGTTTTAATGTTCCCCTACAAGCGATTATTAGGGCTAATCCCCAAATAGTCGATCCTAACCTGATTTTCCCGGGGCAAATGATTTGTATCCCTAGGGCCCAAAGCCCAATGCCTTGGGGTTGGGGCAATTGGGGGAACTGGGACAACAACAATGAAGACTGGGATAATTGGGAAAACTGGCAATAAAAACAAATACCTTTTCTCCCAAGTGGGTACTGACTAACTAACAGTACCCACTTTTTTACCAATACCCCAGCCTCTATCTTTCTTTTTAAAACCTGTAAAAACACTTATTTTATTCCTAAAATTTTCTGGGCATTACCTCCTAAGATCTTTTCTTTGGCCTCCTGGGAAATATCTAAACTATGTATTGCCTCTATATTCTTTTTTACGTCTACACTGGGCCAATCAGAACCAAAAATAAATTTATCAGAAAACCTCTCTAACTCAGGGAAATACTCCAGTAACTTCTTCGGAGGAAGCCCTGATACTTCAATATAAACATTTTCGTGAAGTCTAGTCATCATTACCGCTTCATTATACCAGAATCCTCTTCCCCCATGAGCCATAACAATCTTTAAATCGGGAAAATCTACAGCCACATCATCAAAAAATATGGGATTGCCATATTTTATTCTTGAACCTTTAAAAATTGAAGAACCAGTGTGGAATAATACCGGAATATTCAACTTTTGAGCTACTGCATACAATGGATAAAGTTTTGGGTCATTAGGATAAAAATAATTATAAGTTGGGTAAAGTTTCACCCCTTTAAACCCATGGTTGTAATATAAATCTTCCAGAGTTGATCCTAAATCCGGGGTATCGTAGGGGTTTAAAGTACAAAAAGGAATTAACTCATCACGTTCTTTACAAAAATCCTCTACCAGTTTATTAGGTGCCACACCTGTAGTAATCGGGGCAACCTCTGCTAAAATTACAGCATAATCAACCCCGTTTTCTTTTAATAATTCACAAAAGGTATCAGGATTACTATATTTTTCCCTGAATCTTTCATATTCTGCTTTAGTTTCAAACATTTGAGCAAACCAGGTATAAGCTGATTCTCTAAAAAAGTCATAATCGGTTAGATGGACATGAAAATCAATGACTGGTGTTTTATTATTATGCATATTTAACCTCCTCGTATAGTATGTTTAG
>DGEF01000028.1:1778-12840 GCA_002385805.1 Peptococcaceae bacterium UBA3933 | reverse complement strand
GGTACTGCTGAACCGGAGTTGCCGGCAGCGGTATATACAACCGGGAAGCGGGCTAAAGATTTGTCCAGGACAATAGGAATTTCCTCCTTTAATGCAAAAGGACAAACTCCTCCGGGAGGAAAACCGGTGATTTCCTCTACTTCCTCACTGCGAGCAAACCTGAACTTACCGCCGAAATACTGTTTTAATTTTTTCGTATCCACTTTTTCATCTCCACAGGTTACAACTAAAACATTAGTATTTTTGCCGATAAAAAGAAGGGATTTAGCAATCTGAGCCGGTTCCACCCCTAAAGCCTGAGCGGCCAAATCACAAGTTTCAGTTGCACCTTCCGGAAATTCAATAACCTCCAATTTTACATCCTGCTCAGCTAAAAACTTTTTGACTCTTTCAATTGGTTCCATTATGCACTCCTCCTGGATTTTGCCTGAAAATTTATGCAAAATTAGACCTCATACTTTTCTTAGTTTAACACTACTCCTTCCCGGAGACAAGTTCCTTCCATCTTCTAGGAATAAAACAGAACCAATGCTTCTGATAAAAAATCAAGCCGTCCTTAATGACGGCTTAATTACACCACTTCCCTTTCACAAGAACAAACATCTATGGCCAGTATTTCCGAATGGGCAGTATAAATATGTTTCAGGGCTTCATCTATTCTACAAGCTTTACCGGTAAGGGGATCATTGAAATTAATCCAACCTCGTTCTTCTCTACACTTTTGTAAAAGCTGAGCTAATTGTTCAAGATCGTCTAAAACCATACTTATTTTTGTTTCAATTTCTAAAATAATATCCCAGTCTTTCATGCCCATCACCCCTTTTTTTAAACATTATATAAAGGGGACAAAATAATTGTCAATAATATTTTGAATTTATCATAATATTTTTAATTATTAAAAATAGCCGAATTGATCTTCTGCTTTTCCTTTAATGGTAATTACTTCCGTATTTTGTACCGCATCCTGCACCAGTTCCTCTACCCTAAGGAGTTCTTCGGCCTTTTCGCAGGCTTCTAATTTGGGCTTGGTTTTTGGTTCTTTGGGCAAAAAAACTGTACAGCAATCTTCATAAGGGCGAATGGAAATATCATAAGTGTTTATATTTCTGGCAATATTCATAATCTCTTCTTTATCCATGGTTATTAACGGCCTGAGCACAGGTGTATGGATTACTCGGTTGATTGCATAGATGCTCTCAATAGTTTGACTGGCCACTTGCCCGATATTCTCCCCTGTAACCAAAGCTAAAGCATTTCTTTTTTCAGCTATCCTTTCAGCAATTCTGAACATAAACCGACGCATGAGAGTAATCCAAAGGCTGTCATAACATTTTTCACTTATTGACTCTTGAATGCGAGTAAAAGGCACAATATGTACTTTAATTTCACCGGCGAATTGGGCTAAAACTCTAGCTAAATCTAATACCTTTTCTTTAGCCCTTTCGCTGGTATAGGGATAACTGTAAAAATGGACTGCTTCTATGACAACACCCCGCTTCATGGTTAGCCAGCCGGCTACAGGACTGTCCAACCCCCCGGATAAAAGGAGCATGGCTTTTCCTCCCGTACCCAAGGGAAGACCTCCGGGGCCATTAATTTTTCTAGTATAAACATAGGCAGCATCATACCTGATTTCTACAAAAACTTCCACATCCGGCGAATGGAGATCTACCTTTAGTCCTGAATAATTACGAAGGAGAAATGCCCCTATATTTTTTTGGGCTTGGGGAGATTTTACCGGAAACCTTTTGTTGGGTCTTCTTACCGTCACCCGAAAAGTAGCCGGTTTTTTATCCAAAGCCAGCATCTCCTCCAGTGCCGTCTTTTGCATTGCTTCCATATCTAACTCGGTTTTCCGAACAGGACTAAAGGACAATACTCCGAAAGCTTTTTTCAAAGGTTCATAATATTTTTCCGGTGATTGGCCATTTAATTTTAAAAAAATTCGACCTTGTTCCGTTTCTATTAATGGTTCTTCGCCGGTTTCAGATTTAATCAACTCTTTAATATTTTTTACCAGTTGGTTTAAAAAGGTCTTCTGATTTTTCCCTTTAAGGGCCAGTTCACCATACCGGATTAAAATATGGTCATACATGTTCTCACCCCATCTTAGCTAGTTTTTCTACGGACTTTTTTAATTTTACCACAAAATCTTCCGTTTCTTTCTCTGTTATGTTATACGAAAAGCTTACTCTTATGGAACCTTTTTTAACCTGCGGGTCCAAACCCATAGCCGTTAACACAGGGCTGGTTATTTCTTTTTTGGAAGAGCAGGCTGATCCTGTAGAAACAAAAATCTCTTCTTTTTCTAAAGCATGTACCAATACTTCTCCTCTTAACCCCGGAATACTTAGATTAAGAATATAAGGGGATGCTCCTTGGCCCTTAGGTCCGTTAATCACTACCTGTGGCATTTCCTTAGTTAACTTGTTAATCAATTTATGACGAAGACTTGCTATTTCATCGTATTTTTTGTCGGATATTTCCCGGGCAATCTGACAAGCTTTGGCAAAACCTACTATTCCCGGAAGGTTTTCCGTTCCCGACCTTACTCCTACCTCCTGGCCTCCTCCTGCCAATAAAGGAAATAGGGTAGTTCCCTTTTTAACATACAAAGCTCCCACACCTTTAGGACCATGAATTTTGTGACCGGATATAGTTAATAGGTCTATCCCCCACTCCTTTATTTTAATCGGAACTTTTCCGTAGCCTTGAACTGCATCCACATGAAAAAAAACCTTCGGATAGCCCCGCAAAATCTCCCCAATTTCTTGGATAGGCTGAATAGTGCCTACTTCATTGTTCACCTGCATCACACTGACTAAAATAGTATCCTTTCTTATACTTTTTTTCAATTCCTCAATATTTATAAAACCTTCTTTATTTACATCTAAATAGGTAACATCAAACCCCAGTTTTTCAAGTTGACTACAGGCTTCCCTCACAGCCGGGTGTTCAATTTTAGTAGTAATGACATGTTTACCCCTGTTTTGATACTCTAGGGCAATTCCCTTTATAGCTAAATTATCTCCCTCCGTTCCTCCGGAGGTAAAGATTATTTCCTCTGGCTCCACCTCCAAGGTCTGAGCAACTACCTCTCTGGATTTTGTTAACAACCTTTCTGCCTCTACACCTTTTCTGTGTAAAGAAGAAGGGTTACCGAAATGTTTTTCCAAGACATCTGTCATAATTCTAATAACCTCCGGATGTACCGGGGTTGTTGCGCTATTATCTAAATAAAGCATAATAACCTCCTTTTGGCTTACGGGTTAAATTTTGGGGTCAGATTTCTCTTTGAAGTCTATCCCAAAAAAATATCTGCCCAACAAGCTTGACTCAAAAGCTAATGTTTTTTCACAGATTTCCTTAGTTTAGATTTTTTTGCAGATTTATTTTTTACACCAGCACGGGGATGTTTTTCTTTTACAATCACCGGTTTTTCTGCTGTTAACACAATATCCAGGTTGCGCTGTTCATGTTCAGTTCCACTGATTAATTTTAAAGCAGCTGCCAGCACTGTTAAAGAATCATAATCATCAATTAATTTTTCGGCCAGATACTTAAATTCACCGTATTTTCCTTCGGCTATTACCTCAGTTATTTTATTGGCTACAACCTTTTGTCTTTCTTTTTTAACTTCTCCAATAGTAGGTAATTGCTGTCGATTTAATTTTCTTTTTATTGTGTGTTCAATATTACGTAATTGACCATATTCCCGGGGCTCCACAAAAGTAATTGCTACTCCTTCCTTTCCTGCTCGTCCTGTACGCCCTATACGGTGAACATAACTGTCCACATCCTGGGGAATGTCAAAATTATAAACATGGGTAACACCACTGATATCTAAACCTCTGGCGGCTACATCGGTAGCCACTAGGATTTCGATTTCCCCATTTCTAAATTTATTAATAACTGTTTCTCGCTGCCTTTGATTCAAGTCACCGTGTAGCCCTTCGGCCAAATACCCCCTTTTCTGTAAAGCATCGGATAATTCGTCTACCCTTCTTTTGGTACGACCAAATACCAAGGCCAATTCCGGAGACTGGACATCCAGCAAACGACAAAGGGCATCTAACTTTTGTCGTTCCGGAACCTCATAATAATCTTGTTGGATTTTAGGTACTGTCATCTCCTGGGCTTTTACCCTTACTAGGCGTGGTTTATGCATAAACTTATTGGCGATATTCTCTATTTCCGCAGGCATTGTGGCAGAAAACATCAAAGTTTGTCTATCAATGGGGCAGGCTGCCAGAATATTTTCCATGTCCTCCAAAAAACCCATATTCAACATTTCGTCAGCTTCGTCTAAAACAACTATTTTAATATTTGTTAATCTGATCGTTTTTCTACGCATATGGTCTATTAGCCTGCCTGGAGTAGCAATAATTATTTGCGGTCTTCTTTTTAAAGCCTTTATCTGGCGGTTAATATCCTGTCCCCCGTAAATTGGCAATGCTTTCAAAGGTAAATACTTACCTAACTTGCCTATTTCGTCAGCTATTTGAATACATAGCTCCCGGGTAGGTGTTAAAACCAAAGCCTGAACAACAGGTTCCGCCTCAATCAATTCTAAAATAGGTATGCTGAAAGCGGCAGTCTTGCCTGTTCCCGTTTGAGCTTGTCCTATTAAGTCTTCGCCCCGTAAAGCTAAAGGAATAGCCTGTTCCTGGATAGGTGTAGCTCTTTCAAAACCCAATTCTTCCACAGCCTCAATAATTTTTTCACTTAATTTTAAATCCTTAAAAGTTAACATTTTTCCTCCTTAAAATTATAGTAAATAAAGGTTATTTTCTACCCTTATTTTGACCAAAAAAATAGACGGAATACCGTCTATTTTTTTGAATACCTTATTTTTTCACAACTTCATAGACTTTATTATCAACTAAATAAATATCTACATCATCATTTAGTTTAAAATCTTCCGGTCCTAATTCAATATTTCCGGCGTGTAAATAGGCTGTGGGTATCATGTCATACTGTTTCCAATTTGTCTGGGTAATCTGGAGATAAAGCCTTGTCTTGTTTTTATAGACAGATCCTATTTTACCGCTAACTTTTTCCATGATGTTAAAGAATTTATTTCCGGCCAGGTTTTCTTCTATAACTACCCTATCTCCCGTATTTACAGTACCCAGATGATAGTAAGTACGACCGCCTTTTGTAACTCTGCTTTTCGCATCGAATTCAAAATTATAGGTCCGCCCGTCGTAGGCAACGATAGTTAAAGTTCCGTTTTGGGAATCAACAGAGGTAACCGTACCTATGATTAAAGGAGAAATCTCTACTTTTTGTAGTTCAAATCCTAAATAAGTTGCCTTGATAATATCCCCTTTTTGGAAATCTCTCACCCGTGGATTAGCTATACCCGGGATTTCTATTTCCACATCATTATAAAAATACAGGTACTTAGCATCATTATCTTTATCAATTACTCTGATTCTGTTGGAGTTTGTATAAACATCAGTCACCTCATAAATTAATGTGCGCTGTACTTTTATTTCCTTGACTTGATTATCCTCCAGCCGAATTTCTACTGTATCACCACGGTCAATATTATCCAATTTATAACTATTGATACCTTCTATATAAGCAACGGCATTATTGGCCAAACTATATGTTTTTTTCGACCCGTTAGATAAGGTTAATTCTATGGTTTTATTTGCCGTATTTAAACTGGAAACTATACCTTCAACAGTGTTTTTGGCATTTATATATATAATTTTGTCTTCTTTGATTTCCAGTTCAATAGGCATATCTTTTTTGATTTCATAGAGATAAGCTTTGCGTCCGTTGATTCTTACGTCCGCATTATTGGAAACTTCATAAACCTTTAAATCTCCGTTAGCATCCTGGATGGTTAAAATTCTACTGCTATCATCAACTGCAACTACGGTGGTTGTTAATTTTTCCTGAAGTTTCCTGTTAGTTACAGAGATTTTTTTAATTTCACCTTCCTTAACATCAACCTGAATTTTATCTCCTACCATTATATCGGAAAAAGAACCCACTTCCCCCATAAAGTCAACGGAGGCGTTTTTATCAACATACTGTGCTTTTAATTCTCTTGTGTCTTCTGTTTCATAAGTTATAAACCGATCGCCTAAATTTATTTGTTTTACAATACCGGTTAAAGATAAATCTACTTCAGAGGCCAGCAAAGTAATTGTTTGTAAAAGACCGGTGGAGGTAGCTTCCACAGAAATTTTATCACCTTTTTTCAGGTCGTCGATTACAGCAAAGCGTTTATTAGGTAAGATTACCTCCGTTACTTCCTCATCATAAGTATAGGCCACCAGTCCGTCAGTTTTCTTTAAAGTAATTAACTTGTTCTGAGTATCAATATCATAGATAATACCTTCTGTTCCGGTATTAATGATATTATGGACAACGGTTACCTTAACCGGTTTCCCCTGGGAATCATAAGTGATTCTTACTTTTACATCTTTATTTAGCTCTTGTAAATCTATACTCTTGTTATCACTTTCTCTGACAATGGTAGTATTGGCCAGTAAAGAAACTGTAGATATTTTCCCTTCCTTATCTTCTTTAAGGACGATTGTTCTTTCTTCGGGATATACTTGAAGTATACTGCCTTCCAAAAAGGTTGTGGTTTTTTGTTCAGGTGGATTGGTTTCCAGATATTTAATGATGTTGCCGTCCACCAACAGATAAACTTTTTCCCCTACACGTAAACTGCTACCTCCAATTTCTCCACTGGGTCCATACATATTAGTACTTATATTATAGATAAAAGTATATCTGATTCCATCATCACCAAATACCGTAATATTGGAACTTTTGATATCTTCAATTTCGCCGATGACCAGATTATTTGCCTTAATATCCAAGTACTGTTCGGCTCTACTTAAGAAAGCCACCATTTGGGCTCTGGTTACTGATTGGTTAGGCTTAAAAGTGTTATCCGTATAGCCGCTGATTAAGCCGTACTTATTAGCAAGTTTTACGTAATTTAAATATGCCTCGGGGATAATATAGCTATCAGAAAAGGGAAGTATTTCTCCCGCCACTTCGGCTAATTCTGCTTCTTTGTCCATCATTTTGATTAAAAGTTTGGCCACCCAGGCTCTGGTAGCCTCCTTATTGGCCTCAAAATCATTACTGCTGATTAAACCGGCTTCGTAAGCAGTAATTACATCCTCCCTAGCCCAGTCGGGAACAGTAAAAGGTAAATACAAACCAGAATTAACCTGTTTCTCTAACCCCATAGTCCGCAGGGCAAAAAGCACAGCCTGTAGTTGTGTTACAGGTTCATCGGGTTTAAAATAAACCAAACCCTTTTCTTCAATACCGGCAACCACACCTCTTAAATTCATTTTAGTAATAACTTGTTTGGCCCAATGATTATTCTCCACATCAGGAAAATGACCGTATTTAATATTTAAGGACTGACTCAAGGCAACATTAGGTAAAATAAAACAAAAAAAGAGTACTATTACTAAGACCGAAACTGAATATCTTACTGCATTTTTCATCCTTCTTTCCCCCTCCTCATATTTAGGTCTTTTTTCGTAATTCGACAACCTTCTTTTTAATCCTCCTAATTTTACCAAGATTTTTTAGCAAGATTTACTATATTCCCCTACAGTACTAAAAAAGAGTCGTCATTAGATTTGACGACTCTCGGGACCAATAAGTTCCAATATTTTCATTTATCTAAAGGCCAAAACTGAATACCGCCTTGAATATACCTGGCTTTCTCAAAACCGGCCTGATTTAGTGTTAAGGCAGCTTCATAGGCACGAGTGCTTAAGATACAGAAAACGAAAATCTCTTTATCTTCAGGTACCTCATTGATTCGCTGGCGCAACTGTTCAAAGGGTATGTGCAGTAAATTTTTAGCTTTAATCTCTTTTTGTTTTCTTTCCTCATCTGTCCGCAAGTCCAGGTATACTACTTGGTCATCATGAAGTCTTGCTTTAAATTCTTCAAAATCAATATATTTGGCCTTTCCGTCAATAATATTTTTCACCGCATTGGCCACATTAATTATATTATCCATTGCCGGACTAAAAGGAGGAGCATAGGCCAGATCCAAATTAGCCAGGTCATGAGCAGTCGCTCCAAAACTAATAGCGGTCACTACCACATCTAAGCGGCGGGCTATATCTCCTGGTCCAATCAATTGGGCCCCTAAAATTTTGCCTGTCTTTTGTTCAGCAATAAGCTTAGTCATCATTAATTTCTTTCCGGGGAAAAAGTGGGCTTTATCAGGGCCGGGTACTATAGCCGCAACGGCTTCATAGCCTAATTCCCGAGCCTGTTTTTCACTAAGTCCGGTCCTGCCCACATTCCAATCAAAGATTTTAAAAATTGAGGTGCCTAATACACCCGGAAAGACTTCTTGTCCACCGGTTATATTTGTTCCAATAATCCGACCTTGTTTATTAGCTGTAGAACCCAGAGGGACATAGACCTTTTCACCGGAAATCCTTTGGGTACAGACTACACAGTCCCCTCCCGCGTAAATATCCGGGTCACTTGTCTGTAAATATTCATTAACAACTATACCTCTCTCCGTTACCAGACCTGCCTCTTGGGCTAATTTAATACTGGGGCGAACACCTGTGGCAATAAGGACCAGTTGCCCTTCCAAAAATCCTTTATCAGTTTGTACCCCTTGTACTTTACCGTCTTGGCCAACTATTTTTTCAACTTTTGTCCCCGTATAAACAGTTAATCCTTCCTCTGTAAGGTATTTTTCTAAAACTTGAGCCATATCCCGGTCTAATAATAAAGGTAGCACTTGGTCTTGCATTTCCACAAAAGTAACTTCCATACCCCAGTTAGCAAAAGCTTCGCCGGCTTCTAAGCCAATTAAACCTGCACCTACAACTATTACCTTTTCCACCGCATTATTAAGTAAAAAATCTTTGATATCCATTGCATCTTGAGGAGTTTTCAATCCAAAGACACCCTGTAATTCTTTACCTTCAATAGGAGGTGTCCAAGGCTCGGCTCCCGTAGCCAAGACTAATTTGTCGTAAGGTAAGACTTTACTTTCTCCGTTATCTGTCCTTTTTAAAATAACCTGTTTATTATCCCGGTCAATTTTTACGGCTTCCCAGCCCAGTAAAACATCTATATCTTTAGCATATTTAAAAAATGCCGGAGTACGCACCGCTTCCCAGGAAGTTGCCATTAAATCCTTTAATTCTTTAACAACAGAACCGAGATAATAGGGAAGACCACAGCCTCCATAAGACAACCAATCCCCTTTTTCCACAAGGGTGATTTTTGCCTTCGGGTTACATCTCCGGGCTCTGGCTGCTGCCTTAGGGCCACAGGCCACTCCACCGATCACGACAATTTTGAGTTCATCCATCACTTTCATCTCCTCATAATTTGTTTCAGATTTCACAAACAAGCACATACCTTTTCAAGTTATATTATATAGTATTTAAACATTTATGAATTATATAAATATTTAATACCTGTTATAATTCAACCCTTTTCGTACTTTTTCTTACTATTGAATTTTGTTTTCATTAATGTTATAAAATATTAGTGCTCTAAAAAAGTGTTGATAATTTTCTATATGATGAAAGTATATTATGCCTGCATAGACTTAAAGGAGGACCGGATTAATGAAAAAAGTAACTATTTATACCAAAGATTTTTGTCCCTACTGTATCAAAGCTATAAATTTACTGGAAAGAAAAAAGGCCGACTACCAAGAAATAAATCTGACTAATGACCCGGAAAAGCTCGAAAAACTTAAAAACGAAACTAATTTTTACACAGTTCCCCAAATTTTTATTGGCAATGAATTTATCGGAGGTTGTGATGATTTATATGATTTAGAGAAAAAAGGTGAACTGGATAAAAAATTACTAGAGAAATAAAGATAACCCCAGCCCTATAAAAAATTTTCTAAACTTATTTTTTCTGTTTCGGGGATATGTTTCAAAAACAGGTATAACCCTTTAATTTCCGCACTAATCTCACTTAAATTTTGAGTTGATAAATAGGATCCGATATGCGCGATACTTACCTCAATATTATCGATTTCCCGGTGGTCAATTAAAATTGACCACATAAATTTTGCCTTTTCCCAATTTCTCCGAAATTGTTCCAACTCCCCCTGGGCCTTATGCCATTCTTTTTGCTTTATAGCTTTTTCAACTACTACCAGTTGAGTAATTAATTCCTCAGAACTTTTTTCTAGGTAGTTAACAGAATAAATACTAAAAATAATAAAAATCGTCGTTATTAATAATACCAAAACAATTTTTCTCAAACTTTTTCACCCCGGTTTATACTTTTTTCTTTAGGTTGGGCAAAAAAAATGCCACTTGTATCTAGAATGGCGATCAGTGCGTCCCGTGGTTTAGAAATGTCGAATTTCTGTAGTTCTTGCACTAACCAGTCTTCACTCAAACCTCTTTTTTGCAAGTTGTCCTGTTGGACAACTCCGTCTACTACCAAAGTAAGGGGTAACTGCACCGTTTGAGAAAAAATGTTTAAATCTTGAACCGTTACCGGCTTTTGTTCTGCTTTAGGAATAATGCTTAACTCTCCGTTTGTTTCTAAAAGAGCAAAAGCCACCTCATTAATATTAGGATAGTTTTTAATTCGCAACTGTTCTAAAAGGTCGTTAATGTTATAACGGCTTTTTTGCAGCTCTTTCTCCATGATTTTACCGTTTTCAATCAGGACCAAAGGGGTACCGGAGATCACCCTCCGAAAAGTCTGACTCTTCAAAGATAGATAAGAGATTCCTACCTGCATGGCTACCAGGATAACTATAGCCAAAATCCCTTTCAAAAGAGGTATACCCGTATCCTGCATAGGAATGGTTGCCAGTTCCGCTAACATTAAAGCCACCACAAATTCAAAAGGCTGTAATTGGGAAATTTGTTGCTTGCCCATTACTCTTAAAGCCAAAACAACTAAAATATAAAGAATTATAGTACGCAAAAGAGTAATTAACATAACAACCTCCCGGCATGATAAACACAAAATAATTGCCAGTGTTATTATGGTAATTACTCTCCAAAAATATTCCCAAGCTACCTAAATAGCTTCCTTATTCTTTTTCATA
>DGEF01000028.1:0-1585 GCA_002385805.1 Peptococcaceae bacterium UBA3933 | reverse complement strand
ATTCTTTTTCATATATTCCTTAATGGCATTATTTAAGGCCCCTACCCCTATTAAAGAACAGTGAATTTTTTTCTCAGGTAGTCCACCTAAGGCTTCGGCCACATTCATTTCCGTAATACTGAGAGCCTCTTCCAAAGTCTTACCTTTAACCATTTCCGTTAACATACTGCTACTGGCCACCGCCGCCACGCAACCAAAGGTTTCAAATTTAATGTCCTTAATTATATTATTCTCTACTTTTAAATAGATAACAGTAGAATCTCCACAATCAGGATTACTGATTTCCCCTACTGCATCGGGACAATCCATTTCTCCCTGGTTCCGAGGATTTCGCGCATGATCAAGGACTTTTTCGCTATAGGAAAACATAACAACCCATCTCCTCAATAATAGAATTATGATATTATGATTAAATCAATTTTAACACTTTGCTTAATAATTTACCATATAACCCATGAACAAGCCATTAATTTTTATTCCTAACCGGCAGGTTTTTTAATTCCCATAGAGAAAAAAAACGGTAGTTATTTGTGTAAAACGGAGGTTAGGAAAATGAAAAACACCATGAAGGAAAAGCTGTTAGCCGGTAAGAGTGTCTTGGGAGTTTCAGTTATGATCCCCTCCCCGCAAATTGTAGAAATGTTTGGCCACCTGGGTTTTGATTGGGTGCTAATTGACTGTGAACATGGCACTATTTCTTTAGAAACGGTTGAATTAATGATCATGGCGGCGGAAGTCAGCGGTATTACCCCCATAGTTCGACCCAGAGATAATAGTACTCAAGAAATTATGCGGGTCATGGATAGAGGAGCCAAGGGGGTACAAGTTCCCCATGTAATTACCGCTCAGGATGCTAAACGGGTAGTAGAAGCAGTAAAATTCTATCCCTTAGGAAAAAGAGGTCTGGCTAAAGGAACCCGGCCGGCTGGTTATGGATTTGACCTTTCTATGCAAGAATACGTGAAAAAGGATAATCAGGAAACCCTGGTATGTATACAATTGGAGGATAAAGAAGCCATTGATAACGTAGAGGAAATACTCCAAGTAGAAGAGATAGACGTTTTCTTTATAGGACCTTCTGACCTTTCTCAATCTATGGGATACCCGGGACAAAAGGATGCACCTGAAGTACAAAAAGCCATTTGGGATACATTAAAAGCCATTAAATCCGCCGGAAAAATATCTGGTTCAACGGGCAGCTACAAGGATATCCAAACTTACCTTGAGCAAGGAGTACAGTATATCTATACACATTTACCCACCCTTTTAAAAAATGGCAGCCAAGAATTTCTGAACAAATTTAAAAGTTAAACATTAGATTTTCAGTTCCTAAAACACACCACTGTAAAAAAATTCTCTTGTCACCGCTAAACCGCAAAGAGGTGAAACGATTTCCTGAACCGCAGGAGAGATTGCTTCGGTCTAAAAGCCTCGCAATTTAAACGTACTAATGCACACCACGATAAATGAAAATTTTACTCTAGCGGCTATACGGAGAATCCGCATTCAAGAAGCAGGGCACAGGAGCCAGGAAACAAGAAGCCCAAATAATAATGATGACCGGCAACAGATGTTGGCCGGTCAT
>DGEF01000035.1 GCA_002385805.1 Peptococcaceae bacterium UBA3933 | reverse complement strand
AGATGTGTATAAGAGACAGGTCTTGCAGTTTAACCCAAAAGCCATAATGCCGACCCAAAAGTTTGACCCGCAAGCTATAAAGCTATTCTACTATATATCGCAAAGGCTAAAAGAAGCGAAATTACCACTATAGCCACAGCATCTAAGGAAGAATACTTAAGTTCTTTTAAGCGGGTTCTGTTTTCTCCGCCCCGGTAACACCTAGCCTCCATGGCCATAGCTAAATCATCTGCTCGCCGAAAGGCACTCAAAAATAAAGGAACCAGTAACGGGATTAAAGCTTTGGCCCTTTGCAAAAGGTTACCGCTTTCAAAATCAGCCCCACGAGCCATTTGGGCTTTCATAATTTTATCTGTCTCTTCAATCAGGGTGGGAATAAACCTTAAAGCAATTGTCATCATCATGGCCAATTCATGAGCCGGGACCCCTATCCTTTTAAAAGGATTCAATAACTTTTCAATGCCATCAGTGAGAGCAATAGGAGTAGTGGTTAAAGTCAAAACAGAGGTCACCGTAATCAGAAGAATTAGGCGTGTTCCCATAAATACCCCTTGCCTAATTCCTTCTTTGGTTATAGTCAAAGGACCTAAAGTACCTACAACAGTTCCCGGTGTCATAAAAATGTGAAGACCTACCGTTAAAATGATAATAATAATTAAAGGTTTCAATCCCTTAAAAAAATAGTGAATAGGTACTTTAGATAAAAGTATAATTGCTAAGGAAAATAAAAGAATCGTATAATATCCAACTTGATTATTAATTACAAATAAAGCAGTCATATAGATAATAACCGCAATTATTTTTGTTCTGGGGTCTAAACGGTGAATAGGGGAATTACCGGGAATATATTGCCCTATAGTAATATCTTTAAGCATGTTTCCCCCTCCCCCCTTTTAAAGCCCGTACAATTTCATTCTTAGCTTCTTCCACTGTTATTAAGTCAGTACGCACATCTAAGCCTCTAGCCTTTAATTCTTGTAATAATGCAGTCACTGTGGGTATACCCAGCCCTATTTGTTTTAATCTATCTGCATGCTGAAATACTTCCCTGGGTGTGCCCGTTAATTCTACTTGTCCCCGGTGCATAACAATTAGTCTATCTGCTAACCGGGCTACATCATCCATACTGTGGGAAACTAAAATCACGGTAATCTTTAATTGCTTATGAAGATAGTTAATCTGCTCTAAAATCTCATCTCGTCCACGAGGGTCAAGGCCGGCTGTAGGTTCATCCAGAATCAAATATTTTGGTTCCATGGCCAATACGCCTGCTATGGCTACTCTTCTCTTCTGACCTCCACTAAGGTAAAAAGGCGATTTATCTTTTACCTCATTATAATCCAAACCCACCATTTGCAAAGCCTTTTTAACCCTTTTCTCTATCTCCTTCGGTGATAATCCTAAATTACCAGGTCCGAAACTAACATCTTTAAGAACTGTTTCTTCAAACAACTGGTGTTCCGGATACTGAAAAACTAACCCGACTTTTTTTCGTACTTCCTTAAGCTTTACCCTTTTTTCACTAATATTTAACCCATCAACAATAATTTCACCGCTGGAAGGCTTCAATAAACCGTTTAAATGCTGTACAAGGGTAGATTTTCCGGAACCGGTATGGCCGATTAACCCTATAAACTCCCCTTCCCGTATTTCTAAATTAATATCTCTTAAAGCATGGGTTTCATAAGGAGTCCCTATCTGGTAAGTATGGTATAAGTTTTTTATTATTAGGGGCATAGGGCCACCACCATTTCCTCGATAGTCATTATATCCGGAGGAATCCAGGGTATTTCTTGATGTAGTAACCCTGCCAGTTCGGTAACAGGGGGAACGTCCAAACGCAATTTCTTCAAAGTCTCTACTTGAGTAAATACCTGACGTGGAGTACCTTCTAAAACAATTTCCCCTTTCTCCATTACCACAACCCGGTCAGCAAAAACGGCTTCTTCCATAAAATGAGTAATATGAATAATGGTTAATCCTTCTTCTTTATTAAGCTTACGGATAGTACGAACAACCTCACTTCTCCCCGATGGATCTAACATGGCTGTTGGTTCATCTAAAACCAGGTACCGGGGGCGCATAGCAATAATACCTGCTATGGCTACCCTTTGTTTTTGTCCTCCTGATAAAAGGTGGGGGGCTTTGGTTTTAAATTCTGACATTCCCACTAAGTTTAAGGCCTCGTCAATTCTTTCCCTTATTAATTGCGGAGGAATACCTAGGTTTTCCAGACCAAAAGCCACATCCTCTTCTACAGTAGTAGCTATTAATTGGTTATCCGGATTCTGGAAAACCATGCCTACCTGCTGGCGAATATCCCAAAGCTTAGAAGCATCAGTAGTGTCCATCCCGTTCACCAGGACTTTACCTGAGGTAGGCAGTAATAAAGCATTAAGATGCTTAGCCAAGGTGGATTTTCCAGAGCCGTTATGACCTAAAATAGCAACAAATTCACCCTCGGTTATGTTTAAACTCAGGTTATTAACAGCTACTACTTCCTGTTCTTTGCCTACACTGTATTTATGGGTTAAATTTCTAATCTCAATCATTTTCTCACCTATCTTCCACTCTAAAGCAATAAAATTAGGGGCTAGTTTTTAGTGGCTAGTGGCTAGCATTACGACCTTCGGTCGTAAAATTCCCGTACTTAACCTAAACCTTAACCTTCGCCGTCAGGCGAATTATTAATGTTCATCTGTGTCCATCCGTGGTTTAAAGAGATATCTAACGTCTCGCCCACTCGCCCACTAATAGACTAATTTAATCCATGGTTCAGAAACAACAGAAGCCAGGAATACAATCCTGACCTCCAATCCTACTCTATTCCAGCAATTCCACAATAGCCATGGGTGAAGAATCCCCACGACGGGTTCCCAGTTTGAGGACACGTGTATACCCACCTTGTCGCTCTGCGTATTTAGGTGCAATTGTGTCAAATAACTCTTTAACAACCGTTTCATCCATTAGATAGGCTAATGCCTGTCTACGGGCATGTAAATCACCACGTTTGCCTAAAGTTATCATCTTTTCAGCTATTCGTCTCAGGTCTTTAGCCTTTGGCTCAGTGGTTTCTACTCTACCGTATTTCAATAAAGAAGTAGTCAGATTCCGTAACATTGCTCTCCGTTGTGCGGTATTACGGCCGAGTTTCCGATAGCCCATATCCTAACCTCCTTTGCTTACCAAAATCAGCAGCTTATTCTTCAGGTGACTTTAAACTTAAACCGAGGGCTTGCAACTTCGTCACAACTTCTTCTAGGGATTTCTTCCCTAAGTTCCTTACTTTCATCATATCTTCTTCAGTTTTTTGGGTTAATTCATAAACAGTATTGATGCCGGCACGTTTCAAACAATTATAAGAACGAACTGATAAGTCCAGTTCTTCAATTGTCATGTCCAAAATCTTATCCTTTTCTTCTTCTTCTTTTTCCACCATAATTTCAACTTCATCCATGTTATCAGTAAGACTAATAAACAGGTTTAAATGGTCGCTTAAGATTTTGGCCGAAAGACTAATGGCTTCATCAGGAGTGATACTGCCATTGGTCCAAACTTCTAAAATTAAACGGTCATAGTCAGTTCTCTGGCCTACACGGGTGTCCTCTACTTCGAAGTTCACTTTATGAACCGGTGAAAATATAGAGTCTATAGGAATAACCCCTATTGCGTCTTCATCCTTTTTGTTCTTTTCAGCAGAAACATATCCTCTTCCCCGTTCAGCGGTAAGTTCCATATGAATTCTGCCACCGGTATCCAGGGTAGCAATATGCAATTCAGGATTTAAAATTTCTACTTCAGCACTTGCCTTAATATCTGCAGCGGTTACTTCTCCTTCACCTTCAGCATCGATTACCAGTGTTTGCGGTTGATCAGTATCCATCCTAAGAGCCAAAGATTTGATATTCAAAATAATTTCCGTAACGTCTTCTACTACTCCGGGAATGGTAGAAAACTCATGTAATACACCATCTATTTTTACAGAAGTAACGGCAGCGCCAGGTAGGGAAGACAATAAAATGCGACGCAGAGAATTGCCTAAAGTTGTCCCATAGCCCCGTTCCAAGGGTTCTACCACATATTTACCATAGGTATTATCGTCACTAACTTCCACTTTCTCAATTCTGGGCTTTTCTATTTCAATCATAAATAACCCTCCTACTCATTCCTGGCATAACCCCAAAAACCAGGTAATGATCATCTACCGGGAATACAACTCAACGATCAGATGTTCTTGGACAGGTAGATCAATATCTTCACGGGTAGGTAGGGCCACTACCTTACCGGAGAGATTTTCCACATCTAATTCCAGCCAAGCGGGGGGTGTCTTTTGCCCAAGATTTTCAATTATCTCCTTAAAAATCGGTGAGTTTTTACTTTTTTCTTTTAACTGAATCACGTCACCAACTTTAACTTGCATAGAAGGAATATTAACTTTATGACCGTTTAAAGTAAAGTGATTGTGTCTTACGAATTGACGTGCCTGGGGTCGGGATTTAGCAAAACCTAAACGATAAACTACATTATCCAAACGGGTTTCCAGTAATCGTAACAGGTTTTCCCCTGTAATACCTTTTTGGCGATCAGCTTTAACAAAATATGTTCTAAACTGATTTTCTAACACACCATAAACACGACGGGTTTTTTGCTTTTCCCTTAATTGCAGACCATATTCACTAAACTTAGGACGGCGCTGCCCGTGTTGACCCGGAGCATAATTTCTTCTTTCAATAGCACACTTATCTGAATAACAACGATCACCTTTTAAATACAACTTCATGCCTTCACGACGACATATACGACAAACAGGTCCTGTGTATCTTGCCATTTCTCTTTTAACACCTCCTAAACTCTTCTACGTTTTGGTGGACGGCAGCCGTTATGAGGAATAGGAGTAACATCTTTAATCATGTTTACTTCTAAGCCGGCAGCTTGTAGAGAACGAATAGCAGCTTCTCTACCGGCACCAGGTCCTTTAACCAAACATTCTACTTCACGCATACCATGTTCCATAGCAGCTTTTGCTGCAGCTTCCGCAGCCATTTGAGCCGCAAAGGGTGTACTTTTTCTTGAACCTTTAAAACCTATTCCACCGGCACTTGCCCAGGAAACAGTGTTTCCATTCATATCAGTAATAGTTACGATAGTATTATTAAATGTGGATTTAATATGAGCCACACCTTTTTCTATATTTTTACGCTCTCTTCTTTTTACACGACTAGTACCTTTTGGTTTTGCCATTTAGTATATTTCCCCCCTTTATTTTTTACGTTTAACACCGACTGTTTTACTTTTACCTTTACGGGTTCTGGCATTTGTTTTAGTTCTTTGTCCCCTTACCGGTAAACCTTTACGGTGACGAACGCCACGATAACAACCAATTTCCACTAAACGTTTAATATTAAGGGAAATCTCTCTACGTAAATCACCTTCTACTTTCATCCGGCCAATGATTTCCCTAAGTTTTGCTACTTCGTCTTCAGTCAGGTCTCTGACTCTGGTATCAGGATTGATTCCGGCTTCCTTTAATATTTTATTGGAAGTACTCCTGCCAATACCGAAAATATAAGTAAGTCCAATTTCTACTCTTTTTTCTCTTGGCAAGTCAACACCCGCAATTCTAGCCAATCTAGTGCACCTCCCCTAATAAGGCAAATTTCTAACTATCCTTGTTTTTGTTTATGTTTAGGATTTTCGCAAATTACCATCACTTTACCTTTACGGCGAATGATTTTACATTTTTCGCAGATAGGCTTCACTGAAGCTCTCACTTTCATAATGTTTACCCTCCTTGCCGGAAGTTTTATTTAAACCGATAGGTAATTCGCCCACGGGTTAAATCATAAGGTGAAAGTTCCACAGTCACCTTGTCTCCAGGTAATATTTTTATAAAATTCATTCTGATTTTTCCTGATATATGAGCTAAAACTATATGTCCATTATCCAATTTTACTTTAAACATAGCATTGGGTAAAGGCTCAACAACAGTACCTTCAACTTCAATTACATCCTTAGACAAACTTTCAGACCTCCTTAATTATCGTCAACCTTAGCCACCAATAAGTCCAGAGCCTTTCGAATATCGGCATTTGTCACCTTCTCCCCATTATTTAATTTTAGGGAAATCTCCTCAGCGATTTTTTCCGTATACCATAAATGCCGGAGATTCTTTTTCTTGGGATTCTGTATACCACGATATTTACCATCGACAACATAGACAAATTCGTGATCCCAATTATAAACCAGGTAAAATCTATTTTTATCCCGGCCGGCTCTAGACTTGACCAGTTGACCTTTTTTTAATTCCCGGGTTAACATACTATCACCTTAAATTTTCGTTAAAATTAAAGGCCCTTTTTCAGTAACAGCAATGGAATGTTCAAAATGGGCTGATAGTTGTTTATCACTGGTAACAACTGTCCAATTATCCAGTAAAACTTCTACATGGTAACTTCCCATATTAACCATTGGTTCTATTGCTAAACACATGCCCGGTTTTAAACGGGGTCCACGTCCAGGCATTCCAAAGTTAGGTACTTGTGGCTCCTCATGCATTTTTTTCCCAATACCATGACCGACAAAATCTCGAACAACTGAAAAGCCATTAGCTTCAACATAACTTTGAATAGCATGAGAAATATCTGTAAGTCGATTATTAACCTGTGCTTGTTCAATACCCTTATATAAGCATTGTTCCGTCACTTCTAAAAGCCGGGCGGCTTCTTCAGAAATTTCACCTACCGGTAAAGTAACGGCAGCATCGCCATAGTACCCATTAATTACCGCACCAATATCTATGCTAATAATATCACCAGTTTTTAAAGACCTTAAACCAGGAATCCCATGCACAACCTCTTCATTAATAGAAGTACAAATTGTTGCCGGAAATCCACGATAGCCTTTAAAAGCAGGAATGGCACCTTGCGAGGTAATGTAATCCTCGGCAATTTGGTCTAATTCTTTAGTTGTTATGCCGGGAGCAACAGCTTTTGCTAATTCTTGATGAGTTTCAGCAACAACCTTTCCGGCATCTCTCATATAGACCAGTTCCCGCTCGGATTTCAACTCAATCATTTTACTCTCTCCCTAATGCAACACAGATGTCTTGGAAAACTTCATCCATTGATTGAGCACCGTCAACTTCTTTAAGGAGTCCTTTTTGTTTATAGTACTCAATCAAAGGTGCAGTTTGTGCTTCATAGACATCCAGCCTGTTGCCCACTGTTGCCAGGGTATCATCATCCCGTTGATAAAGTTCGCCGCCACATTTATCGCATTTATTATTATCCCGGGAAGGATTAAAGAGTATATGATAGGTTGCTCCACAGGCTTTACAAACCCGGCGGCCTGTTAATCTTTCAATTAAAACATCCCGAATAACTTTAATATTGATTACTGCATCTAAATCTTTATTAATTTCCGCAAGTATCTTTTCTAAAGCATCAGCTTGCTGGATTGTTCTCGGAAAACCGTCCAATAAGAAACCTTTTTGGCAATCAGTTTCCATCAAACGTTCCTTAACAATACCTACAGTCACTTCGTCAGGCACCAATTTTCCCTGGTCCATATAGCTTTTAGCTTTAAGGCCCAGTTCCGTACCCTCTTTCAAAGCTTTTCTGAACATATCCCCTGTAGAAATATGGGGAATGCCAAATTTCTCAACTAACCTTTCGGCCTGAGTGCCTTTCCCTGCACCCGGAGGGCCCATTAGAATAATATTCATTACTTTCCCCCCTATTCGGCTTCTATTTCATAAACCCTTCATAGTGCCGCATTAAGAGGCTTGCTTCTATCTGTTTCATAGTCTCCAAAGCAACACCTACTACAATCAGTAAAGCCGTACCACCAAAGTAAATAGGCAGCTCAGTTGTAGCAATCAAAATTGTAGGTAGAACAGCAATACCTGCTAAGAACAATGCTCCGAAAAAGGTAACCCTATTCATGACTCTTGCAATATAGTCGGAAGTAGGACGACCTGGTCTTAATCCCGGAATGAACCCACCGTATTTCTTAATATTATCAGCTACATCCATGGGATTGAAAGTAATAGCTGAATAGAAATAGGTGAAGAAAAGAATCAATATAGCATAAAGAAAATTATAGAAAAATGATCTGTAGTCAAAAACATTGGTAACCCAAACGGCAAAAGTATTGTTCGGGAACCAGGAAGCAATAGTGCCGGGGAACATCATAATACTCATCGCAAAAATTACAGGGATAACACCTGCGGAATTAACTTTAATTGGAATGTGGGTGCTTTGTCCGCCATAAACCTTACGGCCAACTACTCTTTTAGCGTATTGAACAGGAATACGACGTTGACCTTCATGAATGGCCACAACACCAACAATAACAATTAAAGCTATAATGGCAAATAAAAGAACAACCAATACATTTGTGGTACCCGCCTTAATGTACTGATAGATGGCTACTAATCCTGCCGGTAGGCGGGAAACTATACCGGCAAAAATGATTAGGGAAATACCATTACCAATTCCCTTTTCTGTAATTGATTCACCTAACCACATCAAGAAAGCAGTACCTGCGGTTAAAGTTAAAGCAATTACTAGGATACTGGTAAAGGAAGTGCTTACTAAAGCGGATCTTAAACCAAAAGAAATACCGATAGCTTGTATAAAACCTAATACAACTGTCAAGTACCGGGTATATTCAACAATTTTTTTGCGGCCTTCCACACCTTCTTTAGCCAATCTCTCCAAATAGGGGACAACTACAGTCAGTAGTTGCATAATAATTGAGGCGTTAATATAAGGTGTGATACTCATTGCAAAAATAGAGAAATTCCTAAAAGCTCCACCGGATATTACATCAAAAAAACCTAACAACCGACCCTGTTCAATCAAATTAGCGATAACGTCTAACTTAATACCGGGAACAGGAATATGGGCTCCTATCCGAAAAACTAAAAACATCAGTAAAGTAAATACGATTTTTTTGCGGATATCCGGAATTTTTACAGCGCTTCGCAGAGCTGAAAGCATTTATATCACCTCAACTCTGCCACCGGCCGCCTCAATTTTTTCCCGTGCACCTTTGGAAATGGCCTGTACTTTAACAACTAAAGGCTTGGTAATTTCACCTTTACCTAAAACCTTGATTCCACCGTTTTCAATCTTTTTAACTACTCCGGCTTCCTTTAATACCTCCGGTGTAATTTCCGTATTAGGTGCAAATCTGTCCAGAGAAGTTAAATTAACTTCTGTATAGACAGTCTTAAACCTGGCGTTAGTAAAACCTCTTTTCGGCAAACGGCGTTGCAGAGGTGTCTGACCACCTTCAAAAAAGGGCCCTTTACCACCACCGGAACGTGCTTTTTGACCTTTATGTCCTCTACCGCTGGTTTTACCTAACCCAGAACCAGGGCCTCTACCTTTACGCTTGGGAGCATGCTTCGCACCTTCAGCCGGTTTTAGCTCATGGAGTTTCATCAAAAACACCTCCTGTTTTAAGCTTCTATTTCTTTTACTTCAACTAAATGGCTAACTGCATTTACCATACCACGAATAGCAGGTGTATCTTCATGAATTACTGAACTATTTAGCTTTCTTAGGCCGAGGGTTTGGATAACTTTTCTTTGTCTTTCAGGTCTGCCAATGACACTTTTTACTAAGGTAACTTTAATCTTTTTACTCATTTCAATCCCCCTAACCCAGTATTTCCTCAACTGTCTTGCCCCGTAGTTTGGCTACTTCTTCAACCTTTTTCAAAGAAGCCAAACCGGCTAAAGTAGCTTTAACTATATTTAACGCACTATCAGAGCCTAAAGACTTAGTTAAAATATTTTTAATACCTGCTAATTCAACAACGGCTCTCACCGGTCCCCCGGCGATAACACCTGTACCTTCCGAAGCAGGTTTTAAAAGAACTCTAGCCGCACCAAAACGACCAATAACCTCATGAGGAATTGTTGTATTAACAATCGGAATTTCAATTAAATTTTTCTTAGCATCTTCTATACCTTTACGGATTGCTTCAGGAACCTCGTTGGCCTTGCCCATGCCTACACCTACTATTCCATTGCTGTTACCAACAACAACCAGGGCACTGAAACTAAAACGACGACCACCTTTTACTACTTTAGCAACCCGATTAATACTAACCACTTTTTCTGCTAATTCAAGTTTACTTGCATCAATTCTGGCCAAAACTTTTCCCTCCTTCACCATATATTTAGAAGTCAAGCCCAGCTTCTCTTGCACCTTCAGCTAAAGCTTTAATTCGACCATGGTAGATATTTCCGCCCCGGTCAAAAACAACCTGTTTAATTCCTTTATCCAGAGCACGTTGGGCAACTACTTCCCCTACTTTTTTCGCGGCCTCTATATTTCCTCCCGGAATACCTAATTCTAAAGAGGAAGCTGCAACAAGGGTATGCCCTTGAGTATCATCTATAACCTGAGCATAAATATGCTTTAGACTTCTATAAACAGCTAAACGGGGTTTTTGAGGAGTACCGGAGATCTTTTGCCTAATCTTCCAGTGTTTTTTGGCACGAATTTTTTTTCTGGGAGTTTTAGTAATCAATTTAAGTTCACTCCTTTCACCGAAGATAATAAGAGCTTACGCTACTTATTTAGCTCCAGCTTTACCAGCCTTAAGTTTAATATGTTCACCTTCATAACGAATCCCTTTACCTTTATAGGGCTCAGGCTCTCTAACCGCACGAATGTTGGCAGCCAAACTACCAACTTCTTCTTTATCTATCCCTTTAACGATGATCTTGTTAGGTGCCGGTACTTCTATTTGGGTAAACTCTCCGGGTTCAATTTCTACCGGGTGAGAATAACCTACTTGTAAGACTAACTTTTTACCTTGTAACTGTGCTCTGTAACCAACACCGACTAATTCCAAGTTTTTCTGAAAACCCTTAGTAACACCCTCAACCATATTGTTAACTAAGGTACGGGTTAAACCCCATAAAGCTTTATATTTACGGTCTTCATTAGGAGGAGTTACGATAACTTGATTATCTTTAACCTCAACAATCATCTCGTCATGAAGTTTGCGAGTTAATTCCCCCTTAGGACCTTTAACTGTGATCACATTGTTCTCCAGCTTCACTTGCACTCCGTCAGGGATATTGACGGGAAGTTTACCAATTCTGGACATGTTCACACCTCCCGAATCTAGATTCACAATAACTTTTACCACACATAGCAAATAACTTCGCCGCCTAATCCGGCTTTACGTGCTTCTTTGTCAGTCATAATTCCTTTGGATGTTGAAATGATGGCAATGCCAAGTCCACCAAGGACTTTAGGTATTTCATCTTTCTTACAGTAAACTCTTAACCCGGGTTTACTGATACGCTTTAAACCGGTGATTACTCTTTCCCGGTTAGGACCATATTTAAGGTAAATGCGAATAATTCCTTGTTTTCCATCCTCAATATATTCGTAATCTTTAACAAAACCTTCATTCTTAAGAATTTCGGCTAATGTTTTTTTCATTTTGGAAGCAGGAATTTCTACCTTTTCATGCATAACTGTGTTAGCATTACGAATTCTTGTTAAAAAATCAGCGATTGGATCAGTCATAACCATTTTAGCGACCCCCTTCCATTCCTTGGGTTTACCAACTGGATTTTGTTACTCCAGGCAATTGACCTTTATAAGCTAACTCTCTAAAACATACTCTGCACAGACCAAACTTACGCATATAGGCCCGAGGACGACCACATACTTTACATCTGTTAACATGCCGAACTTTATATTTCGGCGCTTTTCTAACTTTCATCGAAGTTTTAGCCACTGTATTACCTCCTATTTATTAACTTGCAAACGGCATTCCAAGGAGCCTCAACAGTTCTCTGCCCTCTTCGTCAGTTTTGGCGGTAGTTGTGAAAACTACTTCCAAACCACGAACTTTATCAATTTTATCGTAATCAATTTCAGGGAATAACAACTGTTCTTTTAACCCCAAGCTATAATTTCCTCTGCCGTCAAAAGATTTAGGAGAAACACCTCTAAAATCACGAACACGAGGTAAAGCGACATTTAGAAGCTTATCTACAAACTCATACATTCTTTCGCCTCTTAAGGTAACTTTAACACCTACAGGCATTCCTTCCCTTACTTTGAAAGCAGCAATAGATTTTTTCGCCCGGGTTATTACTGGCTTTTGCCCGGCAATAAGTGTTAAATCATTTACTGCAGCATCCAGAGCTTTAGGATTTTGTACTGCTTCACCTAAACCAATATTAATAGTTACTTTTTCTAACTTAGGAATTTCCATGACATTCTTATAATTAAATTTTTGTTGCATAGCTGGGATTACTTCATTAAGGTACTTTTCCTTTAACCTTGCCATATTTAAGCTCAGCCTCCCTTCTAAAAGGAACTATTTATCAAAAACCTCGCCGCACCGATGACAACTGCGAACCTTTCTGCCATCAGCCAGTTCTTTTTTAGTAATGCGGACACCTTTACCGCATTTTGAACAGAAAGGCATAACATTGGACACATGAACAGGGGCTTCCCGTTCAATAATACCGCCTTGAGGCATC
The DNA here is from genome assembly GCA_002385805.1 of Peptococcaceae bacterium UBA3933. GTDB lineage: Bacteria > Bacillota > Peptococcia > Peptococcales > BICA1-8 > UBA3933. The sequence continues at coordinate 6,013 of DGEF01000035.1, read as the reverse complement.
TTCTGCGTAGGACGGGTATGTCTTTTGATAATATTAACACCTTCGATAATCACGCGAGACTCACTGGGAAAAGCTTGTAGGACTTTACCTTTTTTGCCTTTGTCTTTCCCAGCAATAACTACTACATTGTCGCCTTTTTTTACATGTAATTTATTTTTAGCCACTTATTTCACCTCCAAAGGCTATATTATGTTACAGCACTTCAGGAGCAAGGGATATAATTTTCATGAAATCCTTTTCCCGTAACTCTCTTGCAACCGGTCCAAAAATACGAGTCCCTCTTGGGCTTTTATCATCTTTAATAATTACGGCAGCATTTTCATCAAAACGGATATAAGAACCGTCCGGTCTTCTTATAGGAGCCACTGTTCTTACTACTACCGCTTTGACTACGTCTCCTTTCTTAACAACGCCCCCTGGTGTTGCATGTTTAACAGTAGCAATAATAATATCACCAACCGAAGCATAACGACGTCTAGTACCACCTAAAACACGGATGCACAGTAATTCTTTTGCTCCGGTGTTGTCACCCACTTTAAGTCTACTTTCTTGTTGGATCATTTCAGGTTACCTCCTTTCGGCAACATGCTCTTTCGGACTAAATAATAGGTGCCTTTTCAATAATTTCTACAACACGCCATCTTTTATGTCTGCTTAATGGACGTGTTTCCATAATCTTAACTTTGTCCCCTATATTACACTTGTTTTCCTCATCATGGGCTTTATACTTCTTAGTGGTTTTAGTAATTTTTTTATAGAGAGGATGATGGTAATAGTTATCAACGGCAACTGTAACGGTTTTATCCATTTTGTTGCTTACTACAATACCGTAACGTACTTTACGATTATTTCTTTCCACCCGTTCTAACCCCCTTTAAACAATAGGTTAAGCTTTGCGCTCTTTAAGTTCACGTTCCCTTAAAACTGTTTTAGCTCTGGCAATGTTTTTGCGTACTTCTTTTATCCGCATAGGGTTTTCAAGTTGACCGGTAGCCATCTGGAAACGCAAATTAAAAAGTTCTTCCTTTAAGTCATCTACTTTACGTTCTAATTCATCTACTGTTAGTTCCCGCAGTTTATCTGCTTTCATTTGCGTCACCACCCATTTCCTCCCGTTTTACGAACTTACATTTAACGGGTAATTTATGCATAGCTAAACGGAAAGCCTCACGAGCAACATCCTCGGGAATCCCGGCTAACTCAAACATAACTCGCCCTGGTTTAACAACTGCTACCCAGTATTCAGGTGAACCTTTACCGGCACCCATCCGTGTTTCAGCAGGTTTCGCAGTGATAGGTTTGTCAGGAAAAATTTTTATCCAAACTTTACCACCACGTCTAATATAACGTGTCATAGCAACACGGGCAGCTTCTATTTGTCTACTGGTAATCCAACCAGCCTCTAAAGCTTGCAAGCCATATTCACCATAGGTTACGGTATTGCCTCGCGTAGCTTTACCTTTCATTGTACCCCGGTGAGGTCTGCGCCATTTAACTCTTTTTGGCATTAACATAGCCTATTGACCCCCTTCCTTTGGTTCAACATTCTTAGCCTCAGGAAGAACTTCTCCTTTATAAATCCATACCTTTACGCCAATTTTTCCGTAAGTTGTATTGGCTTCCGCAAAACCATAATCAATATCTGCCCTTAATGTATGCAAAGGGACTTTTCCTTCACTATACCATTCAGTACGAGCAATCTCCGCTCCACCTAAACGACCGGAAACAGCTATTTTAATCCCTTCAGCGCCCATTCTTAAAGCGCGACCTACCGCTTGTTTCATTGCTCTTCTAAAAGCAACTCTTTTTTCCAACTGAGCGGCAACGTTCTCGGCAACTAACTGGGCATCAATTTCGGGTTTTTTAACTTCCTGGATGTTAATATTAACCTGTTTCTTAGTCATTTTTTCCAGTTCTTTCCGTAAAGCTTCTACTTCTGAACCGTTCCGACCGATAACAATACCTGGTTTAGCGGTACATATAGTAACTTTAACTCTGTTATTGGCAGCTCTTTCTATTTCAATGTTGGAAATACCGGCCAAATATAACTTTTCTTTAATATATTTGCGGATTTTAAGGTCTTCATGGAGGAGTTCTACATAATTTTTATCTGCATACCATTTGGCATCCCAATCTTTAATAATTCCGATCCTTAATCCTTTAGGACTTACCTTTTGACCCACTTAGTTATCCCTCCTTTTTCTCGCTTACTACGACGGTAATATGACTGGTTCTTTTACGAATCATATCAGCACGACCATAGGCTCTGGGTTTAAACCTTTTCAAAGTCGGTCCTTGGTCTACATAAGCTTTACTAACATATAAAGAATCTACATCCATTTCATAGTTATGTTCAGCATTGCTAACGGCTGATTTAAGAACCTTGGCGATAAGGTCAGCACCTTTGTTAGGTGTAAATTTTAGTATTGCGAACGCATCTTTAACATCTTTGCCCCTGATTAAGTCAATAACTTGACGGGCTTTGCGTGGTGAAATGCGAATATATTTAGCAACTGCTCTAGCTTCCATAATCAGAACCCCCTCTCCAGTTTCTATTTCAGGGCTGTCGAACGTTCGGTATGGGCTCCATGACCCTTGAAAAATCTAGTTGGAGCAAATTCTCCCAATTTATGACCAACCATGTCTTCGGTAATATATACGGGAACATGTTTACGTCCGTCATGAACAGCAATGGTATGGCCTACCATTTGTGGGAAAATAGTTGAACTACGAGACCAGGTTTTGATAACCCTTTTCTCATTTTTTTCATTCATCTCTTCGATTCTCTTTAATAACTTCTTATCTACATATGGTCCTTTTTTTAATGATCTACCCATGAGGTTTAGCCATCCTCCTTTCGCAAAAAATCCTAAACCAGGTTATTTCTTGCGTGATTTAACAATATATTTATCAGTAGGATTATTTTTCTTACGTGTCTTACCACCGATTGCAGGTTTACCCCAAGGAGTTACAGGAGTCTTTCTACCTATTGGCGAACGACCTTCACCACCGCCATGGGGGTGATCCACTGGGTTCATAACCACACCACGAACGGAAGGTCTTTTGTTTTTCCAACGGGAACGACCTGCTTTACCAATAGTTATGTTTTCATGGTCCAAGTTACCCACTTGGCCAATTGTAGCCCTGCATTCACTTAAAACAAGGCGAACTTCCCCGGATGGTAAACGCAAGTGAACATATTTACCTTCTTTAGCCATTAACTGAGCGGAGCTACCGGCAGAACGGCAGAGCTGACCGCCTTTACCAGGCTTAAGCTCAATATTATGCAGTATAGTACCAGCAGGAATATATTTCATAGGTAATGTATTACCTACTTTAATATCTGCATCTGGACCGGAAACAACCGTATCTCCAACCTGCAAACCATGGGGAGCAATAATATAACGTTTTTCTCCGTCAGCATAGTTTAATAAGGCAATCCGTGCAGAACGGTTTGGGTCATACTCAATAGTTGCTACTTTAGCTGGGATACCGTCTTTATTCCGTTTAAAATCAATTATTCTATAGAGTCTTTTATGACCGCCGCCTTGGTGCCGAACGGTTACTCTTCCTTGACTATTTCTGCCCGCATTTTTTTTCAATGGTTCAACTAAAGACTTTTCGGGCTTATCGGTAGTTATCTCTTCAAAAGTCGAAACCGTCATATGACGTCGACCTGGGGAAGTCGGCTTAAACTTCTTAACTGGCATCACAGTTCCCTCCTTTATTAGTGACTAGTGACTAGTGACTGGTGACTAGTCTTTTCAGTGACTGGTGGCTATTCAAAGATTTCGATTTTGTCGCCTTCTTGCAAGGTAACAATAGCCTTTTTCCAGTCAGGTGTTCTACCCTGATATCTGCCTAACCGTTTCAATTTACCTTTAACATTCATGGTTTTTACATCAGTCACTTTAACCTTGAAAATTGCTTCTACGGCCTGTTTAATGTCAATCTTATTTGCCTTTTTATCAACTTTAAAAGTATATTTGTTCTGCTCCATTTGTTCTACGGATTTTTCAGAGATGATGGGTTTAATAATAATGTCTCTTGGGTTTTTCATTACGCCAACACCTCCTCGATCTTGGCTACAGCATCTTTGGTAATGATAAGCTTTTCATGATTTAAAATGTCATAAACATTTAAGCCTGTAGCAGTCAAAGGAGTAACACCACTAATATTACGAGCAGATTTAAAAACATTTTCATCGAAATCAGCAGTTACAATTAAGGCCTCTAAAGCATTTAACGCTTTTAAAGCATTCACCATATCTTTAGTTTTAGGCTGTTCAAAATTAAATTGATCTACAACAATAAGTTCACCGTCTAAAACCTTAGCTGATAATGCAGATTTTAAAGCTAAACGCACTTTCTTTTTAGGAATTCTATAACTATAATCTCTGGGTTTGGGACCAAATATTATGGCACCGCCTCGCCATAAAGGCGAACGAATTGAACCAACTCTGGCCCGACCTGTACCTTTTTGTCTCCAGGGTTTACGTCCACCGCCGCTCACTTCTCCTCTTGTTTTAGTAGAAGAAGTACCCCGGCGCCAGCTTGCCATTTGCATTACAACGGTTTCGTGGACAACACTCTCATTTGGTTCAATACCAAAAATCTCATCTTTTAATTCAATTTCCCCAACTTGAGAGCCTTGGGTATTATATATAGCTACCTTTGGCATCCTTGTTCCTCCTTTCTGGCCAAAAAACTCTACTTGGACTTAACAGAAGCTTTTATCGTCAACAATCCCTTTCTAGGACCGGGAACAGCACCTTTTACCAGTAAAAGATTGCGTTCTGGATCAACTTTTACAACCTGTAAATTTTGAACGGTTACTTTGTCAGAACCCATACGTCCGGGCAATTGACGGCCTTTAAACACTCTACTAGGACCTAATGCACCAAGGGCACCTGTACGACGATGGTATTTAGAACCGTGAGATTCAGGTCCTCTGTGGAAGCCTAGCCTTTTAATAGCACCGGCAAAACCTTTACCTTTAGTAATACCGGAAACGTCAACCCGGTCTCCCTCTTGAAAGACATCAACTTTTATCTCTTGACCCACTTTATAGTCTTCAACATTATCTATACGAAACTCTCTTAAATATCTTAGAGGTTTTACCTTGGCTTTATTGAAATGACCTTTAAGTGGTTTGTTAAACCGTGATTCTTTCTGTTCACCAAAACCTACCTGGATAGCATTATACCCGTCAGTATTAACAGTTTTGGTTTGCACAACAACACAAGGACCCGCTTGAATTACAGTAACGGGAATAGCCTGCCCCTCTTCACTGAAGATCTGGGTCATGCCAATTTTTTTGCCTAATATAGCCTTCATGCTTTTCGCCACCTCCTACCAAATTAGATGTTAGATGTTTGTTGTTGGATATTTGATGTTGAATGTTGGATATTGATTATAGTTTGATTTCAATATCAACACCAGCAGGCAAGTCTAATCTCATCAAAGCATCAACAGTTTTAGATGTAGGTTCTAATATATCGATTAAACGCTTATGAGTTCTCATTTCAAACTGCTCGCGGGAATCCTTGTTAACATGGGGAGACCTTAAAATAGTAAAAATATTCTTCTCTGTAGGAAGAGGAATAGGTCCGGAAACATTAGCCCCTGTTTTTTTAGCGGTTTCCACAATTTTTTGAGCAGATTGATCTAAAATCTTATGATCAAAAGCTTTTAAACGAATTCTGATTTTTTGTTTCGCCATCTTCTTCCCTCCTTTGCGCCCGAATTATATACGGACATTCTCAGTAGAAATTTCCTAGTCCACGGGGTCTGGCGTGTCGCCGTGGTAGCAACCTCCTACCTCATCGCATGCCATGCACACCTTTAGAATTATAGCATAAGAGCGGCGTTTTCGCCACAAAAAATTATAAAAATCACTAAAAAAATTAACAGAAATACAGGGCGAGATCTCATAAGTCTCGCCCATGTATCTTTTTTTTACTTACATGTTATTTTTACTCATGGATAGCGGAAACAACACCGGCACCAACAGT
>DGEF01000121.1:9093-17189 GCA_002385805.1 Peptococcaceae bacterium UBA3933 | reverse complement strand
ATACCTAAAAATAATTAAAAAAGTAGCACTTAGAAGTCCAAAGTGCTACTTTTCTTTTATCTAAACTTAAATCTGATCTAACTTTTCTTTTAATAATTTGTTAACCATCCCCGGATTCGCTTTTCCTCTTGTTGCTTTCATTACCTGGCCCACTAAAAAGCCAATGGCTTTTTCTTTACCATTTTTATAATCTTCAACTGATTTTGGATTATTGGCAATTACTTCGGCGATTATTCCTTCTAATTGTCCCTGGTCGGAAATCTGAACCAAACCTTTTTTCTTAACAATTTCAGCCGGGTCATCACCGGTAGAAAACATTTCTTCAAAAACCTGCTTCGCTATTTTTCCGCTGATAGTTCCGTTTTCAATCAGCCCCAGCAATTTAGCCAGACCATCAGGGGTAACCTTGGTTTCAGATACTTCTAGATTATTAGCATTTAAGAGCCTTGAAAACTCACCCATTATCCAATTGCTGACCGTTTTTGCATCTTTATACTTTTCTACAGTTCTGTCATAAAAGTCAGCCAGAGCTTTAGTGCTGGTAATGACGGTAGCATCATATTCCGGTAAACCGTCTACTTCAATTAACCGTTTCTTCCTGGCGTCAGGCAATTCAGGAAGACTATTTCTCAGTTCTTCCACCCATTCGCGACTAACATCCAAGGGAGGCAAATCAGCTTCTGTAAAACAGCGATAATCAGGGTTCTCTTTATTACGCATAGATAAAGTTATGCCTTTGTTTTCGTCCCAGGTCCTTGTCTCCGGAATAACCTTTTCCCCATCTTCCAGCACATCGATTTGACGGGCTATTTCGTATTCAATGGCCCGCTGTACAGCCCGGAAAGAGTTTAAATTTTTAATCTCAGTTTTAGTTCCTAACTTCTCGCTGCCTACAGGACGAACAGAAACATTAGCATCACAACGTAAGGAACCTTGTTCCATTTTAACATCAGAAACACCGGTGTATTCCAAAGTTTGTTTTAGTTTTTCTAAATAAACGCGAGCTTCTTCCCCGGAATGAATTACCGGTTTAGTAACGATTTCTACTAAAGGCATCCCTGAACGGTTATAGTCTATTAAAGATCCTTGAGCCACAGTTATGGTCTCTCCTAAATGGACCAGTTTGCCCGGATCCTCTTCAATATGCAGTCGTTCAATACCTATCCGCTTGGTTTCACCGTTTACTTCAATATCCAGATAACCATTAAAGGCTATGGGGTAATCATACTGAGAGACTTGGAAGCCTTTTGGCAAATCAGGATAATAGTAATTTTTACGGTCAAATTTATTATATCCGGCAATTTCGCAATTTAAAGCCAAACCTGCTTTTATTGCGTATTCTACTACTTTTTTATTTAAAACCCCTGTACTGCCGGGTAAACCTAAACAAATAGGACAAACATTAGTATTGGGCTCGGCGCCAAATTCCGTGGGACAACCGCAAAAGATTTTGGTTTTGGTTTTTAACTCTACATGGACTTCTAAACCAATTACTGCTTCATATTTGCTCATCTCCCGCTCCCCCCTAAAACGGGCTTCAATCTAGTTTCGTCAGTATTTTGTTCTAAAGTATAGGCAACCCGTAATAAAGTACCTTCGTCAAATGGCTTGCCGATTAACTGTAAACCAACCGGCATACCGTCGACTAACCCATATGGTAATGACAAGGCAGGGAGACCGGCCAAGTTAATGGGGATTGTACATACATCTTGTTTATACATTGATAATGGATCAGCCTTAGACCTAAATTCAAAAGCTACACTAGGAGCAATAGGAGTAAGAAGGCAGTCAAATTTTTCAAAGGCCCGATCGAAATCCTGTTTAACTAAATTTCTTACTTTTAATGCTTTTAAGTAATATGCATCATAGTAACCGGAGCTTAAAGCATAGGTACCAAGCATAATCCGTCTTTTTACTTCCGTACCAAAGCCTTGCGCACGGCTTCGATTAAACATGGTTAACACATCTTCCGCTTCAACCCGCAATCCATAACGGACACCGTCATAACGAGCCAAGTTGGAACTGGCCTCAGCGGGAGCAATTATATAATAGGCAGGCATTGCGTATTCCGTATGGGGTAAAGAACATTCTTCCGCAATAGCCCCTAATTCCTCCAGTTTAGCTATTGCTTCTTTAATTTTGGCTTCTACACCCGGGTCAATACCTTCCCCGAAATATTCTTTGGGAATCCCGATCCGCATTCCTTTAATATCATTTATTAAAAACTTAGTATAATCCGGATGATCCATTGGCACTGAAGTGGAGTCAAAATCATCATGACCGGTAATCACATTCATGACCAAAGCACAATCAGTAACATCTTTCGTAAAAGGTCCTATTTGGTCTAAAGAAGAGGCAAAAGCTATTAAACCATACCGGGATACAGTACCATAAGTTGGTTTCAAGCCGACTACGCCACAGAAGGCAGCCGGTTGACGAATAGAACCACCGGTATCAGAACCTAAAGCAAAAATAACCTCATCACTGGCTACACTGGCTGCCGAACCACCACTGGAACCACCTGGCACCCGGTCAAGATTCCAGGGGTTGCGGGTAGGAAAGAATGCTGAGTTTTCCGTTGATGAACCCATAGCGAATTCATCCATATTAGTCTTTCCAACCATAATTGCGTCAGCACTCTCTAGTTTTTTCATTACAGTGGCATTGTAAGGGGGAGTAAAGTTGGCTAACATTTTAGAGGCACAGGTAGTTCTAACTCCTTCGGTACAGATATTATCTTTAATGCCCACGGGGATTCCCGCTAAAGCACCTAATTTTTCTCCCTTAGCTAATTTTTCATCTATATCTTTAGCTCTGGCTAAAGCTTGTTCTTTTGTTAAAGTAAGAAAAGACTTTACCTTGTCTTCTACATCATCTATCCTTTTGAAAACATCTTCAGTCAGTTCCAGGACGCTTATCTCTTTATTAGCCAAAAGTTCCCGGAGTTCATGAATGGTCAGTTTATGTAAGTCCACGGAAATCCCTCCTTAGATTATTCTAGGTACTTTAAACATTCCTTCTTCTTGATCAGGAGCATTTTGTAAAACTTTCTCCTTAGGTAAAGTATCTCTGTACTCGTCCTCCCGGAGAACATTTTTTAAGGGTAAAACATGGGTCAAAGGCTCTACATTACTCGTATCCACTTTGTTCAAAACTTCCATAGCTTCTAAGATTTTATTTAACTGTACTAATTGTTCTTCTTTTTCTTCGTCAGTTAATTCTAAACGAGATAATAAAGCCACATGTTCTACATCCTGCATGGTAATCTTCATCTATTTTTCACCTTCCTTTGAAGTAAATGGTAGACAACTCTCCATTGCTTTATTTTATATTTTCTAGTCTCTCCTGTCCAGTAAAGCTATAAATTCCTCTTCATTTAAAATAGTGATTCCTAATTCTTTTGCTTTTTCATATTTAGACCCAGGCTCTGCTCCGACCACCACATAATCAGTCTTTTTGGAAACACTGCCCACAACCTTACCGCCTAAAGCTTCTATTTTCTCCTGGGCTTCCTTCCGGGTGAAATTTTCCAGAGTACCTGTCAGCACAAATGTTTTACCTGCCAATTTATTGGAAAGTACTGATGTTTCAACCGACTCCATGTTTACACCGGCTTTTTTTAGTCTGGCCAAAAACTCCCTGTTTTTTTCCTCTTTAAAGAAAGCCACAATACTTTCCGCCATTTTGGGACCGATCTCGTTAATTCCCGTTAATTCTTCTAAAGTTGCTTTTTCTAGATTGGCCATAGTTTTAAACTCCTGAGCTAGGATTTTAGCCGCTCTCTGCCCTACTAACCTTATCCCTAGAGCAAAAATTACCCGATCCAAGCTCCTTGTTTTACTTTCCTCAATAGCATTAAGTAAATTTGTAGCTGACTTTTCCGCCATTCTTTCCAATTTAACTAAATCAGCAAATTGTAAATAATACAGGTCTGCTGCATCACGAATCAACTGATTATCTAAAAGCAGGGAAACAATTGCCGGCCCCAGCCCCTCAATATTCATGGCATTTCGGGAGGCAAAATGAATGATTCCTTCTCTGACTTGAGCAGGACAAGAAATCCCGGTACACCTGGCTACTGCCTCTCCTTCCAGGCGTACTATCCGGGAACCGCATTCCGGACAGTGAGTGGGATAATGAAAAACAATTTCTTCTCCGGTGCGTTTTTCCTTGATTACCTCTACAACCTCCGGAATAATATCCCCGGCTTTCTGGACCACAACATAATCACCTATGCGAATATCCCTATCCCGAATAAAGTCTTCATTATGTAAAGTTGCTCTGCTTACGGTTGTCCCGGCCAGGCGGACAGGTTCTAAGATCGCGGTGGGAGTAACCGCACCGGTACGGCCTACCCGGACCAGGATATCCACCAACTTTGTTACACCTTGTTCAGCGGGAAACTTATAAGCAATAGCCCAGCGGGGACTTTTCGAAGTATACCCCAGCCGTTTTTGTTTTTCCAGGTCATTAACTTTTATTACCAGACCGTCTATTTCAAAGGATAGGTCATGTCTTTTTTGGGCCCATTTTGCACAATAATCTACTATTTCTTGCATGCTACTACTGATGAAAGGTTCAATAACGCTAAAACCTTGTTGTCTCAATAATTCCAAAGCTTCACTGTGCCTAAAAATTTCTTTTCCTTCAAGATACATTATGTCGTAAACCATAACCCTTAAGTCCCGTTGGGCAGCAATTTTAGGATCCAGTTGCCGGATAGAACCGGCGGCCGCATTGCGGGGATTAGCAAATAAAACTTCACCTTTGGCTTCTCGTTCTTCATTAAGCCTGCGAAAAGATTCTTTAGGCATATAGGCCTCCCCCCGGACCTCCAACAAGGGGATGTTTTCTTTTAATTTTAGGGGAACGTTACCTATGGTTTTTAGATTCTGAGTCACATCTTCGCCGGTAAATCCATCACCCCTAGTAGCACCTATTTGTAATAAACCATTTTCATAATACAGGGCTATGGAAAGTCCGTCTATTTTGGGCTCAACTACATACTCTACCTGATCCACACCTAGAGTAGAAAGGACTCGCCGGTGAAAATCCCACAAATCCTCAGCACCAAAAGCATTGCTTAAACTTAACAGAGGTGTCCGGTGCACATGGGTCTTAAACCCTTCTAAAGGCTGTCCTCCCACTCTTTGCGTGGGAGAATCAGGGGTAACCAACTCCGGAAACTCTTTTTCCAAAGCTAATAATTCCTGCATTAGGCGGTCATATTCAGCATCTGTTATTAAAGGATTGTCCAAAACATAGTACTGGTAATTGTGCTTTTCTATTTCTTCTCTTAACTTAAGTATTTTTTCTTCAGCTTCTTTTAAGGTTAACATGGTACACCTCCTTAATTGCTTATGGGTTTAGAGTTAGGTCGGAATTATGACTTTTGGGTTAACTTGCATGTCAGCATTATTGCTTAAGGGTTAAATTTTGAGGTCAGCATTACGGCTCTCGGGTAAATATCTTGGGACCGCATGACGGCTCACGGGTTAAATTTTCGGGACGGCATGACATCATCTGGGTTAACATTTTGGGTCAGCATCAATTTTATTGCAAATGTGATAAGATGCATCTTTCGAATATTAATTTTATAGATGCTTCATTCAAAATATCCAAAAAGCAGATGCCGTCATGCAGATTGTCCTGAAAGACGTAATGCTGTCATGCAGTATAACCCCAAAGCCGTCATGCTGACATGCATATTAACCCGAAAGACGTCATACCGTCATGCAGACTATCCCGAAAGCCGTCATACCGCCCTAAAAAATTAGCCCAAGAGCTGTCATGCCGACCCAAAAAATTTATCCCTAGAGCTTCTTTATCGGCGCATATTTGGCTATTAAATTTTTAATCCCCATATCCGGAAAAGCTACGCTGATTTCGGCCTCTTCGCCCTGTCCTTTTATACTAACCACTACACCTTGCCCCCACTTGGTGTGTTCTACTTTATCACCTACATTAAAGCTTGTACCGGATTTAGCCTCAGAAAAAAGATCCTTTTCTGAATGAGAAAAAAGTGAGGGCTTGCCTTTTTTCTTCACTCCGGCCCCTTCCAGATACTCCTCAGGAATCTCTTTAAGGAAACGGGAGGGAGGATTATAGGAGTCACGCCCGTAAAGGGTTCGCTTCCAGGCTCTGGTCAGAAAAACTTTCTCCATTGCCCGGGTGATCGCCACGTAACAAAGCCTTCTTTCTTCCTCCAGTTCTTCCGGGTTATCGGACATTATGCTCCGACTGTGAGGGAAAATCCCTTCCTCCATTCCCGCAATAAACACTACCGGGAATTCTAAGCCTTTGGCTCCATGCATGGTCATAACCGCCAAGGTATCTTCAGTATCATCATAATTATCAATATCAGTCATTAAAGAAATATCAGCTAAAAAGGAACTCAAGTCCCCGCCCTGTGTTTTAGTATCATAATCTTTCGTTACCGATAAAAATTCCTGTAAGTTTTCCAACCTTGTTTGAGCTTCCACTGTTTTTTCCGACTGGAGTTCCAAATAATAACCTGTCTCTTCTAAAATCATATCTGTTAAAAAAGTTACTGATTGAGTTTTGCTTAATTCCTTAAAACCATCCATTTGTTTTTTAAAACCTTTGATTGCATTGGCTATATTCTTACTTATCCCTGCCTTTTCCGGCTCTGCCATTGCCTCAAATGTGCTTATATCTAAGCCTCGGGCAAAAGTAACCAACTTGTTCCAGGAACCTTCCCCGATACCTCTCCGGGGAACATTAATAATACGCCCCAGGCTTACCTCATCATCTGGATTGACAATAACCTTAAGATAAGCCAGGATATCCTTGATTTCTTTGCGGTCATAGAATTTAGTTCCCCCGAAAACCCGGTAAGGGATATTGCTTCTAATTAAGCCTTCTTCAATAGCCCGGAATTGACCGGTAGTCCGGGTTAGAACCGCGAAATCCTGATATCTTTTCTGCCCGTTTTCTACCATCTCTTTTACCTTTCTGGCAATATAAAAAGCCTCATCCATTTCATCCTGGGCTGTATAAAAGGTGATTTTTTCTCCGCCTTTCTTTTCTGTCCAGAGCTTCTTAGATTTTCTCTGGGTATTATGAGCCACCACTTCATTGGCAGCACTTAAAATATTCTGGGTGGAGCGGTAGTTTTGTTCTAATTTGACTACTTTAGCCTCAGGGTAGTCTTCTTCAAAATTAAGGATATTGCGAATATCAGCCCCTCTCCACTGATAAATGCTCTGATCATCATCTCCGACAACACATATGTTTTTATGTTTTTGAGCCAGAAGTTTAACCAGCATATATTGGGCAGTGTTGGTATCCTGGTATTCATCTACTAATATGTATTTAAATTTTTCCTGGTATTTATTTAAGATATCAGGATTGTTTTGCCATAGTTTAACAGTTAACAGGATTAAATCGTCAAAATCAACTGCATTGTTTTTCTTTAAATTTTTTTGGTACTCTTCGTAAATGGCGATTATCTGTTCCTCATAGTAGTTTTCCGCTGTGCGTGCTGCTTCTTGAGGCAGCATTAATTCATTCTTATAAGCGGAAATTTTATTGCTGATGGTTCGGGGAGGGTATTTTTTGTCATCCAGATTCATCTCTTTTAAGATTCTTTTAAGCAGTGTTTGTTGATCAGCATCATCGTAAATCACAAAATCAGAAGTATATCCTAAAGCTTCAATTTCTCTGCGCAGAATCCTTACACAAGCGGAGTGAAAGGTACTGACCCATAGCCTGTCCACATTAAGACCCAAAAGCTTCTCTAATCTTTCCTGCATTTCCCGGGCAGCCCTATTGGTAAAGGTTATAGCTAATATATTTCCCGGGTAAACATTTTTCTCATAAATAAGATAAGCAATCCGATGGGTTAAAACTCTGGTTTTACCACTACCGGCCCCGGCTAATATTAACAAAGGCCCTTCCGTACATTGAACAGCCTCACGTTGTTCAGGATTCAAATTCTCTAATATCGACAATCTTCAGTCCTCCTTTTTTACCTTAAAAAAGGTCTACAATATTATATCAAATAATGGCTAGGAGTAGCTAGAGAACGAAAAAATACCGGTAGTTTCTCTACTTTAGTAGAGTAACTACCGGTA
>DGEF01000121.1:3367-8928 GCA_002385805.1 Peptococcaceae bacterium UBA3933 | reverse complement strand
TCCTCCGGTTTCCAGGATTCAGTGTAATACAATGTTTGCCCATCTTTTATATTTACGTTTTGAATTACTTGGATGAAGCTGTAATCATCACTCCACTGCCAAACTTTTTTACCGTCTTTTTTCACAATAAAATCATATCTTTGTCCGGAAGCAAATTGCTTGGTAATATCCTTCCCTGTTTTGTTTGCCACTTGCAGTTGAAAATCCACTTTTTCCCCTGCTTTTACTCTATTAGGAGTTACTTGTAATGTATAAGTGAGATTCTCCACTTTATCATCCTTATCATCGGAAATTTCATCAATTAGTTCCATTTCTATTATCCTGTTAAACATTAATTTTGCCTTAACCAGATCCCCTACAGCATACTCTCCTTTATTTTCAGCATCCAGGTACCCGGTTCGTAAACAATCTTCTCCTTTAATAACAACCCACTGGTAATCACCTAATGTAGTGATATAAACAATTTCTCCTACCAATTCACACTGCCACAACTGCATTACTCTGAAGGGAGGAGGTAATTCTTTTCCGTCTTTAGCTAAACCTTTTGGTAAAACTTCTCTAAACTTTTTGGCTATTCCCGGAGGTAAATCTTCTATTTCCTCTAGATCTTCAAGGGAAAAATTTTTGATTTTTTTCGCTATACCGGGTGGTAACTTTTTAATTTCCTCCTCTGTCAAAGAACAAACACCCTGAATTTTTTTTGCCAAACCGGGAGGCAGGTTTTTAACTTTTTCCCCTTCTTTGGCCCAAGCGGCACTTACCCCCAAAAGGTTAATGATTAATAAACCAACTAAAAGTAAAGCAATTTTTTTCTTCAACATAGACTCCCCTTTCTTGGATTGTTTTTCCTTATAAATATTCTAAAGCCCTTAGCAAAATTTGGGGGTAAATAAAATAAAGTGATTTTTGTCACTGACTTTGTGAATAATATGGTATATATTATAAATAAACAATAACAAAAATTAACTATGGAGGTATAATCATGGAAAACCATTCAATTAAAAACATCCAATTTAGTAAAGCCCTTAACTTAGCGGATTTAGTTGACTATAAAGAGGGACAAGTAGTTAGCCTCACCTTTGCCCAAAATCCCCATGTAAGTATTACTCTTTTTTCTTTAGCTGCCGGTGAAGGAATCAGTCCCCACACTTCTCCTAACGACGCCATGGTCTATATGGTGGATGGGGAAGCGGAAATCACTATTGGTGAAGAAACTATTACCGCTACCGCCGGACAAGTGGTGGTTATGCCCAAAAACATCCCCCATGGATTAGAGGCAGTAAAGAATTTCAAGATGCTGTTGATTCAAGTAAAGTAAATGTTTAAATTCTTGCAAAAAAGGCCACTGAGTTCCTCAGTAGCCTTTTTTCATTATACTTTGCTTCTTCAGCTTTCAACTTTATCTTTTCGCTTTCACCTTTTCCCCTAATTCTACTTTTTGCTAATCTTTGCCCAGGTATCTTTTAAGGAAACAATACGGTTAAAGACCAATTTTCCTTTTGCAGTATCAGGATCTACGCAAAAATACCCTTGTCTTAAGAACTGATATTTTTCCCCTGTTTTTGCCTCAGCTAAACTTGGTTCCACCAAAGAAGAAGTCAAGGTAATTAAAGAATTGGGATTTAATTTTTCAATAAAATCTGTTTCTTCATTTTCTTCCTCTTGATTTTCTTCTAACAAGAGAGGCTCATATAAACGTACTTCCGCCGGTATAGCGTGTTGAGCAGAAACCCAGTGAAGAGTACCTTTTACTTTCCTGCCGCTATTATCAGCACCGCTTTTCGTTTCCGGATCATAAGTACACCTGAGCTCTATTATTTCTCCCGTTTCCGGATCTTTAACAACTTCTTCACATTTAATAATATAGGCATGTTTTAAACGAACTTCTTTCCCTGGGGCTAAACGGAAAAATTTCTTGGAGGGGTTTTCCATAAAGTCTTCTTGTTCGATATACAGAACTTTAGAAAACGGTACTTTTCTGGTGCCCATTTCCGGATTTTCCGGATTGTTCTCCGCTTCTAACCACTCAACCTTATCTTCCGGATAGTTTTCCAAAACTACTTTTAAAGGACGCAAAACAGCCATAACCCGATGAGCCCGGGTATTCAGATCTTGACGGATACAATGTTCCAAGAGGGAATAATCTACTAAACTATTGCTTTTAGCCACTCCTATCCGCTCACAAAAGTCGCGAATAGCTTCCGGGGTATAACCTCTTCGGCGCAAACCGGAAATAGTGGGCATACGGGGGTCATCCCATCCGGCCACATGACCCTCTTCTACCAAACGTCTGAGTTTACGTTTGCTCATTACCGTATTGGTTAAATTTAAACGGGCAAACTCAATTTGTCGTGGTCGATTATTCACATCAAAACCCAAAGCATCAAGTATCCAGTCATATAAGGGGCGATGGTCTTCAAATTCCAAGGTACAAATTGAATGGGTAATTCCTTCTAAAGCATCGGAAATAGGATGAGCATAGTCGTACATGGGATAAATACACCATTTATCACCTGTCCGGTGGTGTGTAGCTTTTACTATTCTATAAAGAACCGGATCCCGCATGTTTAAGTTGGGAGAAGCCATGTCGATTTTTGCCCGTAATACCCGAGACCCTTCTGGAAACTCTCCGGCTCTCATTCGCTGAAATAGATCCAGGTTTTCCTCTACGGAACGATCACGGTAAGGACTGTTTTTACCGGGTTCTGTTAAAGTACCTCGGTACTCTCTGATTTCTTCCGGGCTTAAATCACAAACATAGGCTTTACCATCTTTAATTAACTTAATAGCAAACTCGTATAACTGCTCAAAATAATCCGATGCATAAAAAAGGCGATCGCCCCAATCAAAACCCAACCATTTTACATCTTCTTTAATAGACTCCACATATTCTACTTCTTCCTTAGTAGGGTTGGTATCATCAAATCTTAAATTGCATAAACCGCCATACAATTGGGCTATCCCAAAATTTAAGCAAATTGATTTAGCGTGTCCTATATGTAGGTAACCGTTAGGCTCAGGTGGAAAGCGAGTATGAACCCTCTTATTATTTTTGTTTTGCTCTAAATCTTCATTAATAATATTATGGATAAAATTAGTAGGTGTAACTGGATTTGCTTCTGCCATTTTTCCTACCTCCTCTTTTTTTGCATCACTAAGCAAGAACTGTAATTTTGTTCCAATATGATTGTTGTTATTAATTTATCCTATACTCTTAACCTTATACAGGTTCCTAATGGTTCATCTCAAATTTTAGCAAACTTTGACCAAAAATAACAGTTTTCCTCTATACTTTTACTTTTTTTAATAAATTTTTGTATAAGGCACCTAAATTTTGACCATAATATTTACTGAACAACTCCTCTTATCTCCTCCACTCTATTGGGTCTGGGCTTTTGCCTAGACTCTTTTTTTTAAGAAAAGACCCTAAACTGAAAAGCTTAGGGTTCAGGTTTTCTTATTTCCTTAATTTTAATATAAGGCTTCAACTGATAATAAAGGTCTTTAGACATTGTAGTCACATCCAAACGATATTTCCTGTCCAGGTGCAAAATTAGATACCTAGCCCGCCAGTCAGCAGAAACCTCTAAATCAGCCATATCATACTCTTTAAATTTTGTGGATAAAACCGGTTTAAGGCTAATCTTTTTTTTCTTAATAAGAACTTTCTCCGGAAAATATAAGTTACCCACTACTCCAACAATTAAAAAAAGAAAAGAAAAGTATCTGACAGGTGCCAAAATTTCCAAGAAAAATCCGGGTAAAAGAGCAATGCCTAAAGGAATGGACAACCTGATTACATTGACAAATTTTTGGTTAACACTATACATGTCCATCAACCTTTAATCTTTTTATCTAATCCCATGTTTTGCTTTTTACAGGCAAAATATCCAGCTAAAGCATAGCCCAAAACAAAGAGTAAAACTACCAAATATAAGAGAGAAGTCGTCATAGAATAAGCCAAATAGATAATGGCTAATATTAGTAAAAGCTCAATTAAAGCTCGCAATGGTTTTTTAGTTCCCAGGTAAACAAATGTAAAGGGCCCCGTGAGCCATCCGATTACAAAAGCCAAAACAGGTTCTTTCTTCTTCAAAAAAAATCACCTCTGTAGCAGATAAAGTATAGATTATCTTCTACACAAGGTGGTTATAATCCTTCTCTTGAAAAAAGTTTTACCCTATACTGTTATCTCTTTCCTTTTATTTAGCTCTACCAGGACACAACCCTGGAAAAATTTTAGCTGATTATCTCTGCAATAAGCTAGAATTTCTTCACTTTCCGCCCCAGGTTGAATGAAAATTTTATCTATACCTAATTCTTTTGCCTCTTTTACTACATTAAGCCCTACTTTAGGGTTAATAACTAAATCAATTACGTCTACTTTTTTATCTATTTCACCTAAAGACTTATATACTTCTTCTTTTTGCGAACGGGGATTGACAGGAAAAACATTATATCCTTCCTGCTTTAATCTGTTGAAGATTTTATAAGCAAATTTTGTCTCATTAAGCACATCCCCCACCACTGCCCAAGTTTTATAATTCAACATCTCCTGTCCGGTAATCATTTACTACACTCCTCTCTCTAGTAAATTAGTGGCTAGTTTTTAGTGGCTGGTATTACGACCTTCGGGTCTAGCAATGACACGCTCACACACCCACTGACACCTTGAGTGTTCCATAAGTATTGGACTCGCCCACTTTTTTCATCCTCCTAGAGTCACATCCTGCTCCTGATACCACTCTAACGCTCTAAAAAACTGTTCCGGTCGAAAATCCGGCCATAACTCGTCAACTACATAAAAATCTGCGTAAATAGATTGTACGGGAAGAAAGCCGCTTAACCTCCTTCTTCCACCCCAGCGAACGATTAAGTCAATCCTGGAAATGTCTGAAGAAGCAATGCTTTTAATTAAACTATCATGACTCCAATCACCTGTAAAGCCCTTTTTTCTCAGCGTATAATTTAAGTCCCAATGCCAACCGTAATTAACTAAAAAATTCACTTTTATTAAACCCTGGCCAAATTTAACCCGTTTGGTAAAAGGAAGCAATTCCTTTGGAAACATAGGAGAATCAGTATTTCCTATAACCAACAGTTCTGCATCCCGGTTGGCTAATTTCATAACTGCATCTACACAGGCCTTTTGAAAAGCTTTTCTCTGCTCCGGCGGGCGTTTAGTATTATCTACGGTAAAGCCATAAAAAGTAATTTCATTGATGCCCAGTTCTAAACATATTTTATACAGTTCAAAACCGGGGTCAATACCGTAATTGTAACCGGCCTCTTTGGGTAAACCTTTACTCTGGGCCCATCTTCTGTTGCCATCGGGAATAAAACCAATATGTTTAGGCAGTCTTTTAAAGTTGGGTATAATCATAATACACATCCATTTCATTTTTTGCTAATAGTATTACTCAATTTTTCCTCTTCTAATCATTACCAAATATATACTAAAAAAGAACCCGGACTTTAAAGTCCAGGTTCTCTTAAACTGATTAATAATTTTCAGCCATTCGTTTATAAGTTTCATATCTTTCTTTAGCATTCTTTTCGGC
>DGEF01000121.1:0-3141 GCA_002385805.1 Peptococcaceae bacterium UBA3933 | reverse complement strand
GATAAAGGGATTTTTGCCTTGTTCTTTGAGTAAAGGATTGTATCTCCATAAATGCCAGTAGCCACATTCTACGGCTTTCTTCATTTCTTCCATAGCCGAACTCATGCCTGCTTTGATACCATGGTTAATACAAGGTGCATAAGCAATAATCAGAGAAGGTCCAGGATATGCTTCTGCTTCGGCAATTGCTTTGAGAGCCTGATTCATATTAGCTCCCATAGCGATTTGGGCCACATAAATATAACCATAAGTAGTAGCAATCATGCCTAGATCCTTTTTCTTAATCCGTTTTCCGGCAGCGGCAAATTTAGCCACAGCAGCGGCAGGAGTAGCTTTAGAAGACTGGCCACCTGTATTAGAGTAAACTTCTGTGTCAAAGACCAGTATATTTACATCCTCACCGGAAGCCAGAACATGATCCAGGCCGCCGTAACCAATATCGTAAGCCCAGCCGTCGCCACCGATAATCCACTGAGACTTTTTAATTAAGTAATCTTTTCTGGCAGCTATTTCTTTAATTACTGGATGTTCTTCTTTGTCCAGTAAGGGTAAGATTTTTGCTGTTGCTTCTTTGGAAGCTTTAGCATTATCTTTACCGGCGAGCCAAGCCTGGAAGGCTTCTTTTAATTCAGAAGAAATATCTAAAGTTAAAGCTTCTTCCATGAGCATAGCCAATTTTTCTCTAATTTTCTTAACAGCTATAGCCATACCTAAACCGTATTCCGCATTATCTTCAAACAAAGAGTTTGCCCAAGCTGGCCCTTTGCCTTCTTTATTTGTGCAGTAAGGTGTACTTGGTGCAGAACCGCCCCAAATAGATGAACAACCGGTAGCATTGGCAATTATCATTCTGTCGCCAAATAGCTGAGTAACCAGTTTAGCATAGGGGGTTTCCCCACAGCCTGCACAAGCACCGGAGAACTCAAGTAAAGGCTGAGCAAATTGACTTCCTTTGACAGTTTCTAAGTTCCAGAGATTGTCTTTAATGCTTACGTGGTTAACAGCATATTCCCAATTGTCCTTTTCTTTAGCAACCTGTTCTTCTACAGGTTTCATTACTAAAGCTTTTCCTTTAGCAGGACATACTTGGGCACAACTGCCACAACCGGTACAATCTAAAGGACTGACTTGTATTCTGTATTCAAGACCGGCTAGTTGTTTGCCGATAGCAGCTTTAGTTATAAATCCTTTAGGAGCGTTTTTCTTTTCTTCTTCATTTAGTAAGAAGGGTCTGATGGCTGCATGAGGACAAACTAAGGAACACTGGTTACATTGGATACAATTTTCAACTTGCCACTCCGGTACATTAACGGCGATCATCCGTTTTTCATAGGCAGAAGTTCCCAAGGGGAAGGAACCGTCTTCCCGGCCAACAAAGGTACTAACAGGAAGCTTGTCACCCCGTTGAGCATTCATCGGTTCTACAACATTTTTAATGAAATCAGGCACGTCTTTTGTGGCTGCTACTTCTTCTACAGGTTCTACATCCAGCCAATGAGCAGGGATATCAACTTTGACCAATGCTTCCGCTGCCTTATCAACTGCAGCACAGTTCATTTGTACAATTTTGTCGCCTTTTTTACCATAGGTTTTCTGAATAGCGTCTTTAAGATACTTAACTGCATCTTCATAAGGAATAACATTGGCTAGCTTAAAGAAAGCTGATTGCATTATCATGTTGATCCTGTGGCCTAAACCTATTTGAGCAGCTATATCTACCGCATTGATAATATAGAAATTGATTTTGTTTTCAGCCAAATATTTTTTCATGGCCGCAGGTAATTTTTCTTCCAATTCCTCAGGTTTCCAGATGCAGTTCAATAAGAAGATTCCACCCGGTTTTAAACCTTCTAAAACATCGTACTGATAAATATAAGAAGGCTTATGACAAGCAATATAATCTGCCGTATCAATTAAATATGTGGACTTAATGGGTTTCTTACCGAACCGCAAGTGAGAAATTGTTACACCACCGGACTTTTTCGAATCGTACGAAAAATATCCTTGAGCATATAAGTCCGTATTATCACCGATAATCTTAATAGCATCTTTATTGGCACCTACAGTTCCGTCAGAACCAAAGCCCCAGAACTTGCACCGAGTAATGCCCTCAGTTAGAATTTCCACTTTTTCTTTTACCGGTAAATTTGTATGAGTTACGTCGTCAATAATCCCGATAGTAAACCTATTTTTAGGCTCGGCAGCATCCAGATTATCGAAAACGGCTTTCAGGTCTGTAGGAGTCACATCTTTAGAGCCTAAACCGTAGCGACCGCCCACAATTAAAGGTGCATCTTCTTGGCCATAGAATAAAGTCCGTACATCTTGATATAAAGGTTCGCCTACAGAACCGGCTTCCTTGGTTCTGTCTAGAACAGCAATTTTCTTGACTGTTTTAGGTAATACATCAAAGAAGTATTTAGCAGAGAACGGTCTATATAAATGAACTTTGATTACACCTACTTTTTCACCTTTTGCATTGAGATAATCAACGGTTTCTTCTAAAGCTTCACAAACCGAACCCATGGCCACTACTACCCGTTCAGCATCAGGAGCACCATAATAATTAAAAGGTAAGTATTCTCTACCGGTAATCTTACTGATTTCCTTCATGTAATCGGCTACGATGTCCGGAACCGCATTGTAAAAATTATTAGCCGCTTCTTTAGCTTGGAAGAAGATGTCCGGGTTTTGAGCAGTACCCTTTAAATAAGGACGTTCCGGAATTAAAGATCTATTTCTGAATGCTTGAATGGCATCATAGTCAACTAAATTTTTGAATACTTCATAGTCTAGAACCTCAATTTTTTGAACTTCATGGGAAGTTCTAAAACCGTCAAAGAAATGTAGGAAAGGAACTCTCGACTTAATGGCTGCTAAATGAGCTACACCGGCCAAATCCATTACTTCCTGTACACTACCGGAAGCAAGCATAGCAAAACCTGTCTGGCGACAAGCCATTACGTCAGAATGATCCCCAAAAATCGATAAAGCATGTCCGGCTACAGCCCTGGCGCTAACATGGAATACAGCAGGTAATAATTCACCAGCAATCTTATACATGTTGGGAATCATTAATAATAATCCCTGGGAGGCAGTGTATGTAGTGGTTAACGCTCCGGCTGTCAATGAACCATGTAC